>CAIPFS010000403.1 GCA_903864375.1 uncultured Verrucomicrobiota bacterium | reverse complement strand
CCGGTGCTGCTCAGGGTGGCGGCAATTTTGCGGCCAATATTTCCCGATTTTCCCACCCCAACCACCACAACCTTGGCTCGCGCGGTCAAGACGGGCAGCAGCAATTCAATGGCCCGATCAAATTCAGAACCCAACCGCGCCGCCACCGCAGCCAGCGCCGCCTGTTCGATGGCAAAGACTTCCTGAGCTCGGGCCAGATGTTTCATGATCATGGCAGATTACAGTTCGGCCCGACGAAGCAGGAACAACAAGATACCGGCCTCAGCCAAATGGCCCCCAAACTCCGAAGCACACCAAAACATCGGCATTCCAACGGTCAGGTCCACCGCCAGAACGGCGACGGAATGAACAACGGAAATCCAGGCCAGAAACCGAATGACCGAAGCATGATGCACGGGCCGAAGTGAGAGAAACCACAGCAGGGCACCATAGACCACGTACATACCGGAAGCCGTCCGCGTCAGGTAATGGACCAATGGCACGGCTTCACCGATTTCATAGCCGTTGAGTCGGGCGGCCCAGGCTAACCACGACCACGGTGCCGCCATGGCGGCAACAGCCAGCATGTCCAGGCCGGCCATGACCCGAAGGGCAACCGACAACTGGCGCACTGGAGACATCTCGAAACCGTACCTGAAGCCTACTCGAGGAAGGCGTGGTGGAGCGCTCGCATCGCCAGATCCCCCTTGTCAGCTGCAATCACGACCGAAACCTTGATTTCGCTGGTGGAGATCATTTCGATGTTCACCCCCGCCTGGGCCAGGGTATCGAACATTTTGGCGGCGACCCCGCTGTGACTGCGCATGCCGACGCCGACAATGGACACTTTGCCAATGCTTTCGTCGGCGACGGCTTCCTTGAATCCAATCTCCGGCTTGAGGCCCTCGATGACCTGTCGGGCCTTCAATAGATCAGGTTTATCGACGGTAAAACTGATGTCCGTCTGCCGGATTCCGCCTTCGTGGCTGACATTTTGAACGATCATGTCCACATTGATGTTGGAATCCGCCAGGCCACGAAAAATTCGGGCGGCACGCCCTGGCTCGTCGCGGACGCCGAAAAGCGTCAGCTTGGCCTGATTCTTGTCGAGCGAGACGCCGCGGACCACGACATCCTCCATGCTGCTGGTTTCCTCTTTCACAATTGTACCCGGGTGATCATTGAGACTGGAACGAACCTCGAAAACGACATCAAATTTTTTGGCGAATTCCACCGACCTAAGCTGCATGACCTTGGCTCCGCTTCCGGCCAACTCCAGCATCTCGTCATAGGAAATCTCCGGCAACTTGCGGGCGTTGGGGACCAACCGGGGATCGGCGGTATAGACCCCGTCCACATCGGTGTAAATCTGGCACAGGTCGGCTTTGAGAGCCGCTGCCAGGGCAATGGCCGTCAAATCACTTCCCCCACGTCCCAGGGTCGTAATCTGACCGGAAAAGCTTTGTCCCTGGAATCCTGCGACAATCACCACATTTCCCTCGTCCAACAACCGGTGAACCTCAGCGGGCGAAATGTTCTGAATCTTGGCCTTGGTATGGACCCCGTCCGTGACGATACCTGCCTGGGCACCGGTCAGGGAAACCGCCGGCACGTTCAAGGTCTGAAGTGCAATGGCGGTCAGGGCAATGGTCTGCTGCTCGCCCGTCGCCAGCAGCATGTCCATCTCCCGTTCACTGGGCAGCGGGGTGATTTCCTTGGCCAGGCGGATTAGTCCATCGGTGACGCCGCTCATGGCGGAAACCACCACCACCACCTGGTCACCTTCAGCCCGGCAGGCCGCCACCCGTTTGGCCACATTTCGAATGCGTTCGGTGTTGCCAACGGATGTCCCGCCGAATTTTTGAACAATGAGTGCCATCGCTTTGAACCGTTCTTCCTGCCCCAAATTCAGCGGGGGGACAACGGAAAAAGCGTCAATGGAGTGCCCGGCGGTCCATATCCGCGGGCGACATCATCCAGAACCAGGACCCAATCCAGCAGTTCTCCCGGGGTCGGAGGCACGAATTCCCGCTCGCCTTCATTCGGGAAATCCCCCAATCGGACGGCCACTCCATCCCGTGGGTTGAACCACCAGACCCGCACCACCGGGCCGGTGATGGCGCTCATGCGAACCCGGAAGGAGCGTCCCACAGGAACATAGATGAACGCGTAGGTGCCAGGGATGTCCCGAGTGGCGGCAAATCTCCGGGTGCCAGCCCCCGGAACCAGGGTGGGGAATTCGCTGGGCACCAGCAGGGTGTTGTCGGGAATTCGGGAGAGGACCGGGCGGGATTCCATCAGTCGACGTCCCATTCCCATCTGAAACGCCCCTGGTTCGTCGAGGGCTTCGCGCCAGCCCAGGATGGGTGAATTGACCGGGGTACGCCCCGGGGCATGCATAGACCACACCGAATGATGCCCATAGGTATGCCCGAACGCCCCACTAAACAGGTCCCAGTACAAGGGGCGACGCACGTCGGCCGCCACCGAATGCCCAAAGTTCCTGGCGTTGAAGGAAACCGGATGCCCCTCATAGATGGGTTCAGCATCGACCACTGGCTTGATCGGTGTCCGATCATAGTCCAACCGGGTTTTGTCATAGTGACCGGTGAACTCGGGATTATGCCCGTTCTGACGCATATTGAAGTCAAGCCACCGCTCCGCGTGAAACGATTCCGCAGACCCCTGCCCCCCGGTCGGATGAAAGGAAATCAAGTGGGCGCCTCCATCCCCACTCCGCAATCCCTGGGCCATCGCGCGCATCATCTCCCGATGCGTGTCGGATTCAACCGGTCGATCACCGCCCAGAATCCAGATCAGGCCCGCGTCCCGGTACCGGCGCCCCAGCCATTCGCCATAATGCCGGGCAGTCTCCAGGGTGAAAATCTCGGGGCCGGCGCCCCATTTTTTATTCCATTTGTCGCCCCAGGTGGGAAGAAATCCGATGTACAACCCCAGCGCATTGGCACGGGCGATCACGGTGTCGATATGCTGAAAGTAGGCCTCATTGGGG
>CAIPFS010000402.1 GCA_903864375.1 uncultured Verrucomicrobiota bacterium | reverse complement strand
GATCTGGTCAAAGGCCAGGCCGCATTGACGGACAAAGCCTGCGCCGCCCTGATTCAGGACCTCAAGCAACGGGGTCTGTTGGATTCCACTCTGGTGGTGTGGGGCGGGGAATTCGGCCGGACACCCCAGGTGGAAGGCAGTGTGGAACTGGAGCGTTCTCTGGGACGCGACCACCATCCCCAGGCCTTCAGCATGTGGATGGCGGGCGGCGGGGTCAAACCCGGTCTATCCCTCGGTGAAACCGACGACTTCGGTTTCAACGTGGTCAAGGACAAGGTCCATGTGCACGACCTGCACGCCACCTTGATGCACCTGCTCGGATTCGATCATGAAAAGCTGACCTACCGATTCCAGGGTCGTGACTTCCGTTTCACCGACGTGTTCGGCGAAGTGGTGACGCCGCTCCTGGCTTAGTTGACGGCGGTCGTTCAGCCGAAGCGCAACGGCTAGAACCATTTCATTTCACGTTGAGCGGCGGGTCCAGCCTCGCTGGGGGCTGATCCTTCCGCAGTTTGGCGCGAAACCTCATACCGGGTTCCAGGGCCTTCCATCGGTCCGAGGCACTGGGTCCGAAGAGGTCCAGTTTTCCAACCCCGAAGGGGAGAGCGGTGGGTCCTTCCCCTCGTCTTTGGTCGATTTGAGGGCACCGGCTTCGACCTCCGCCAGTGTGAGCCACCCTGCCTCCAGCTTGAAGACCGCGAAGACCTGCTTGCGGATGGCACCTTTGTCCGGGCTGGCGGTGATCTGCGCGTGTAATTGCGCCGGGGTGGTGCCCGCCGGAAGGGTGAAGGTGGCCTCATACCAGTCGTTCGTCTTCAGCCCCTGGAAGTGAAGCGTGTGGCCGGTAATCGTAACGGTAACCCCGGCTGCCTGATCGGGTTCACCGTAGGTGCCGGTCCCCATCCAGATACCTTGCAACGGTTGGGCATCGTCGGCATCCCGCGGCCCGGTCGGAGCACCGGGTTCCGCGCAAACGGCAGCGCCCGCCTGAAAGAGGGTCAAGGCAATCAAACGGAGCGCCTGGACGGACGGAAGCATTCGCCGAGTGAACTTCGAAAGCAGGGAGGGCGCAATGGAAGAAGCCGAAAGCCGCTGACAGCTCAGGGCATGGCGCAGCAGGCTGGTCCAGATGGCTGGTGCCGAAACCCAACCCGCCCGCGGTTCCCCGCTGGCCCGTGTCATCCACCCGACACCCGTTTCAGCACCGGTTTTCTGTCCGGCGTCCCTGTATTTTGGGGTGGTCACCCTTCCGAATCCCTGATGGGAATGATTCGGTTTTCGTTCACCCTCATGACGGTGCCCGCCTCGCAGGAGCGGTCGATCGCTGGCAGATGCTGACCTTGTAAAGTTTCCGTATCACCGATCCCTGGATTTCAACCCCAGAGCCTTCATCCTGGAGAGCAATGTCGTTGGATTCATCTTCATAATCGACGCTGCTCCGGATTCTCCAAATATCTTGTGGTTGCTCCGTCTCAATGCATTCTCGATGATTTCTTTCTCCAGTCGCTTCCATTCGTCACGGGTGACAACGGTCTGGGGCTTTTCGACCGGGGGTTCCGACGTCCGGGCAGGAACAGGGTTCGAAGCGAGTAGGGATTCAAGGTCCAGCTTGGAGCCTTGTGCCAGAATCATGGCTCGCTCAATGGTGTTCTGCAATTCACGGACATTACCCT
>CAIPFS010000401.1 GCA_903864375.1 uncultured Verrucomicrobiota bacterium | reverse complement strand
GGATTCACGATCCTGAATTTATGCGGGGTGAAATGGGTGATGCGCGCGGCCATTCCCATTGCCACGGCATCGGCTTCGCTCGCATTCCTGTCGGCGTTCATTCCCATCTTCAGCGGCCATGTCGATTGGAAGCAGGCCTTTCATTATGATCTTACTGTTCCTTTCGAAGGGAAATTTGGTGCATGGACGAGCATCATGGCGGGATTGTATCTGGTCGGGTTTGCCGCGCCGGCCTTTGAACAGGCGGCCTGCCATGTCGGGGAGACGATCCATCCCAACCGAAATGTCCCCAGAGCCATGCTCGCCAGCGCGCTGCTGGCCGCGTTGTATTTCATCGTTCTTCCCATTGTCTGGTTGGGAACCCTCGGTGCCGATGCGGTGAGCCAGCCGGAGTTGGCACCGGTTCTGGGACCGACCTTTGCCCCCCTGCTGGGGGCTTCGGCCGCGGCGGCGGCGGTGGGTTTCATGGTCTTCAACATGCTGCATGGCACCCTGGCCCCGCTGGCGGGTGCGGCCCGAACCCTCGCTCAACTTTCGGAGGACGGATTGCTCCCCGAGTTCCTGAGCCTTCGTTCGCGCACCGACGCTCCCTGGGCCGCCACGCTGCTGACGGCCGGTACCTCCATTGCATTCCTGTGGATCGGCGATCCGATCTGGTTGGTGGCGGCGGCGAACCTCACCTACCTCATTGGAATCGCCATGCCCAACATCGCGGTCTGGCTCCTGCGCCGCAACGAACCGACCCTGGCGCGTCCCTACAGGGCACCCCGGGGAACGATTGGCCTCGGCGTTCTGGCCGCCTTCATCTGGGGGCTGACGGTTGTTCTTGGATTCCAGCAGTTCGGCCTGCGAACCGTCCTCATCGGCATCGCCTTTGCCTATTCGGGTTCCGTCCTGTACGCTTGGCGGGTGGTGGCGGACCGGATCAAGCAGGGGTTGCCATGGTTGGGCAAGACCCTGCATGTCAAGTTGACGGGAGCCATGCTCCTGGTGCTGACGCTGGACGCCATTGGTTATTTGATCGCTGTGGAGAAGGTGCCCAAGACCGATCAGGCGCTGATTGTCATTCTTGAGGATCTGTTTGTAGCCGTGGCGCTGCTGACCTTCAGTGTCGGGTTGATCCTGCCTGGAATGATTGCCCATTCCGCGGTGGAGGTTTCGCGTGCAGCCGACGAGCTGGTGTCGGGGACGCTGGGGGATTTCACGCGCGCCATGAAGGCGCTGGCATCAGGTGATCTGGAATCGGCCAAGGCTCGTTTTCAGCTCACTCCGGTGGTGGTTCATTCCAATGATGAGGTGGGCGACATGGCCATCACCTTCAACCGACTTCAGGAGGAGGTGGGGCGGGCGGCCGGGGAATTGGAGGGGGCGCGTCAGGGATTGTTGCAGGCACGACTGGCCCTGACCCAGACCAACTCCATGCTGTCGGCGGAGCTGGAGGAGCGGAAGCGCCGGGAAATCGAAATGGCCCACATGCACGGCCAGTTTGTCGAGGCCTCGCGAAAGGCGGGTATGGCGGAGGTGGCGACCAGCGTTTTGCACAACGTGGGCAATGTCTCAACAGCGTGAACGTGGCTTCCTCCTTCGTGGCGGAAAGCCTCCGGAAATCAAAAGCGGGGAACCTGCCAAAACTTGCGGCCCTGCTCCAGGAGCACCAGCAGGACCTCGGTAATTTTCTGGCCGTGGATCCTCGCGGGCGTCAGATTCCGGCGTATCTGTCCCAGTTGTCCGAGCATGTGGCGGCCGAACAGGCCACCGTCTTGAAGGAACTGGGCCAGTTGCAGAACAATATTGAGCACATCAAAGAGATTGTGACCGTTCAGCAGGATTTCGCCCGGGGTGCCTCCATGGTTCAGACCCTGAATATCAGCGACATTGTCGAGGAGGCGCTCCAGATTCATTCGACCATGATGGTGCGCCACGACATTGAGGTGCGTCGCGAATTTGAGGAGGTTCCCGCCATCCAGACCGAAAAACACAAAATACTGCAGATATTGATCAACTTGTTGCGCAATGCGAAGCAGGCCTGCGAAGGCACGCCCCATGGAGAAAAGCGGGTGGTTGTCCGCATTGTATCGGTGCCCGGCTTCGTTCGGTTGATGGTGGAGGACAACGGGGTGGGCATTCCGCCGGAGAATCTCACCCGGATCTTTGCCCACGGTTTCACCACCAAGAGGGATGGCCATGGATTCGGGCTCCACAGCGGGGCTCTGACCGCCCGGGAGTTGGGGGGATCGCTGGGGGTTCATAGTCACGGCCGCGGGAAGGGTGCGACCTTCACGCTGGATCTTCCGATCAACGGACCGGGAGTGGCGGCATGAGGACAGCGGAACCCATCCCCCGACGCCGGGTCCTCATCATTGATGACAACCGGGCAATCCATGAGGATTTTATAAAAATCCTGTGTCCCGGCAATTCCCCCAGCGAGTCCCTGGAAAAAATGGAGGAGCTGCTGTTTGGCAGTGTGGCTCCCGCGCCGCGCGGACCGGAGTTTGAGATTGATTCTGCCTATCAGGGGCGGGAGGGGCTTGAACGCGTGCAGGAGGCGGTGGCGGAGGGGCATCCGTATTCGGTCGCCTTTGTCGATGTCCGGATGCCTCCGGGATGGGACGGTGTCGAGACGACGGCCCGGATTTGGGAGGTGGATCCTGAACTTCAAATCGTCCTGTGCACCGCCTACTCAAATTATTCGTGGGACGACATGCTGGTGCACCTGGGGGTTTCCGACCGGTTGGTCATCCTGAAGAAGCCATTTGATAATATTGAGGTCCAGCAACTCGCCAATGCATTGAGCGAAAAGTGGATGTTGGGGAGGAAGCTTGGAGGCCAGATGGCGAATCTGGCGGCCATGGTGGCTGAAAGGACCCGGGATCTTGAAACGGCCAATGCCGGACTTCTTCAGGCCAATCAGCAGTTGGCCGAGGCAACCCAGAGTGCCCGGGAGCTGGCTGCGGTAGCCACCGTGGCCAATGAGGCCAAAGGCGAGTTTCTGGCCAACATGAGCCATGAAATTCGAACGCCGATGAATGCCGTCATCGGGATGACGGAACTGCTTCTTGAAACCCCGTTGGATGATCAGCAACGAGATCTGATGGAGGTTGTCCGCGGCAGTGGGAAACTCCTGCTGACGTTGCTGGACGACATCCTGGATTTCTCACGCATTGAAGCCGGGAAGTTGAGCTTTGAAGAGCACGACTATGATTTGCGGCAGGTGGTCGAAACCACCCTGGAACTCCTCGCTCCGCGGGCGGATGCCAAGGGACTTGAATTGGTCGGTGTGGTTCCCGTTGGAATTTCCACCCATCTCCGGGGTGATGCCGGTCGACTTCGTCAGGTTCTGATGAATCTGGTGACGAATGCCATCAAGTTCACCGACGCAGGCGAGGTGGTGGTGGAGGTTCGGGTGCTGTCAGAATCTGCCGACGAGGTGTGGCTTCGTTTCGATGTCCGCGACACCGGCATCGGTATCGACCCATCCGTTCAGGCACGGTTGTTCCAGGCATTCACGCAGGCGGATGGTTCGACAACCCGGCGCTACGGGGGGTCAGGACTCGGCCTGGCCATTGCGAAGCGCCTGGTCAGCCTGATGCAGGGTGACATTGGGCTGGAAAGCAGCCCAGGGTCCGGTTCCACCTTTCACTTCACCTGCCGACAGTCCAGGCAGCGCCTCGACGAAATTCCCCCTGCCACTCCACCGGAATCATTCGAAGGGTTGAGAATCCTGGTGGTCGACGACAACCGGTCGGTCCGGGAGTCCCTGTGTTCCGCGTTGGCCGCGTGCCGGGCCACGGTCCGGGGGGTGACCGACGGACGGGAGGCGATGGAAACGCTCACGGCGGCGGCAACGGCGGGTTCGCCGTATACGGATGTCCTGGTCGACCTGACGATGCCCGTGATGAGCGGATTGGAACTGGCTCAAGCCATCAAAGCCGATCCGGGAATCGCGTCCGTGCGGATTACCCTGCTAGCTCCCATTGGAAAACGGTATCAAGGAGATCCCACCGGACGGGAAGGAATTGATGCGACGGTCATGAAACCCGTCAAATGGAGGCATCTCTGTGAGTCTCTGGGGCCTGCATCCCGATTGGCCCGATCGCCGGTCCCATCGGCGCGGCTGGCTTCAACACCTCTGGGATTCCCGGCACGGATTCTCCTCGCGGAGGACAATCTGGTCAATCAGCGGCTGGCCCGGGCGCAATTGCGAAAACTGGGATATGAACCGGTGATCGTCTCCGATGGGCAGGAGGCGGTCAGGGCATTGGAATCCGACCGCTTCGATGTCGTTCTGATGGACGGACAAATGCCGATCATGGGGGGCATTGAGGCCACCCAGGAAATTCGCCGCCTGGAGCGGCAGGGATTGTCGGTTGGCTCCGACCGGCGCCCGGTGCACATCATCGCTGTGACCGCCAGTGCCCTGCGGGGGGACCGTGAAAAATTCATGTCCGCCGGAATGAACGACTACATCAGCAAGCCCGTACAACTCGGGGAGCTTCGGGAGGCTCTGGTGCGGTGGTGTGAGGGACGCGATCGCCCGGTGGAGTGAGCGAACGGCGCAGAATCGCATTGAGGCGATCCCGCGCTAGCCAGATTGGACAACTGCCGGCTTGCACGTGGCCGTCCTTCGCGTTTTGCTATTTCCCCTATCCACATGCGCTACCGCTCCCTTTCGGCCCTCGCTGCGGCCACGGTCCTTGGCATTTCAGGGCTCTCCGCTGATTTTGCGATCCATAACGGTGATCGCGTCGTTTTCCTGGGTGACAGCATCACCGAGCAACGACTTTATACGACCTACATTGAGGCTTACGCCCTCACCCGCCACCCCGACTGGAAACTGACCTTTCGCAATGTTGGCTGGGGTGGTGACACCTCGTGGCTTCGCCAGCGGGCGCACCCGGATGAAGGTCGCCTGTTCGCCGCAGAAGGTTCCGCGCTCGATCAAATGGTGGAGGATTCCGTGGGTCGCGGTCTGGCCCGGGATGTCCTCCCGTTGCAGCCCACCTTCGTCACGGTGAAGTTTGGGATGAACGACCATTCGTATCAGACATTCCGGCCCGATATCTTTCGGGCATACGTCCGAAGTCAGTCCGAGATCAGCAAGGTGCTTCAAGCCCATCAGGCCCGCGTCTTTTTGCTGACGCCGCAACCGATTGAAGAACGACGCCCGGATCCCGACAAGGATGTCCGGAATGAGTCCCTTCGGAAGTTTTCGGATGGCTTGAAGGATTTGGCGGCCAAAACCGGCGCCGGCTACGTGGACCAATTTGATCCGTACCTGTCGATCATGCTGGGTGAACGGTCACGGGATGCCAAGGCCTTCATTGGTGGAGGGGATGCGGTTCACCCCGGCCCCGCCGGGCAGACGCTGATGGCGTGGGCTGTGCTCAAGGGACTGGGAGCCACTCCCACCGTCTCCACGGCCACCATTGATGCGGTCAGCAAGGCTGTTTCCACATCGCAGTGCCGGATTGAAAAGGTGGAATCCACGGACGGAATGCTGAGTTTCGATCGGACCGACGAGGTTCTTCCCTGGCCCATCGACAAGGCTGCGGAGTCTTCCTTGAAACTGGCTCCCGTGCTCGACGACCTCAGTTGGTACGACCTGAAGGTCACCGGGCTTCCTGAGGGCAGCTATACCGTCACCATTGATGGCGAAGCAGCTGGGACCGTCACCGCCGCCGAGCTTCGCAAGGGATGGAACCTTTCCAATGCCGCAGGGCCCGTCACCCAACAGGCCAGGGACCTTCTGGGACACATCTTCGAGAAAAACAATCTGTACTTTAATCGTTGGCGGAATGTCCAGTTGTCGACCTTTCCGGCCTGGGCGACCGGGCCTGATCTGGAAACCCGGCGGGATGCGGAACTCAAGCGCCTCGACGACCAAATCGCGAAACAGGAGGCGGAAATTGAGGTCCTGAGGAAGACTAAAACGCACCACTTTGAGGTCAAAGCTGCCAAATAGAGGCTCTTTCCATGCGGGTGAGGAAGGGGTGGCTTCGATGCCACGCCATTCCTTTTTTCACGGAGGGTTGACCGTTCCGAATGAACTCCGCTTCAACAACCGGAAGAGTTCACTGTCCGTGGTCAGCACCACAGTGGTATTGCTGTCGAGGGTCTTCTGAAGGGTTTCGAGGGACTTGCTGAACCGGTAGAATTCGGCCGCAGGGGGAGTCTGCCCATAGGCGCGGGCATAGATTTCAGTGGCCCGGGCGTCCGCCTCGCCTCGAATCACCTGAAACTTTCGATACGCGGTCGACTCGATGGTCCGAAGCTCCTTCTCCCGATTGCCCAGGATCCGGGCGGCCTCCCCCTGGCCTTCGGATCGAAATCGCTCGGCGATCTGTTGTCGCTCGCTGATCATCCTTTGGTAGATGCTTTGTTGAACGGTTTCGTTGTAGTTGATCCGGGTGAATTGGACGTTGAGGAGCTCAATGCCAAAGACGCGAAGTTTCGGTGCGGCGCTGTCCAGGACAGTTCGTTCGAGGGCGCTCCTCCCGAATTGGATCGCCGGCCAGCTGATCGTTCGCGACAAACCGTCGCCCGAATCGGCACTGGCCGGTTTCCGGGATTTGTCATTGCGAACGATTTCAATGAGTTCGTGGCTGGCAACCACGTTGCGGATTTCACCGCCGATGATGTCATCGAGTCGCGACTGGGCACTGCGTTCATCCCGCAACCGGAGAAAATAGGCTTCGGCATCGACGATCCGCCAGCGGGCAAAAGCGTCGACCACCAGGTAGGTCTTGTCCCGGGTCGGCATTTCGATCGGTCGGCCATCCCAATCCAGCGCCCGTTTTTCAAACCGGTTGACGGTGGTGATGAAGGGCGTCCGCCCATAAATTCCGGCGTTGGTAACTGGCGACCCTATCGGCTTTCCGAAGCGGGTGATAATCACCTGGTCGGTTTCGTTGACCACAAAGGTGGACGAAAGCAGGATCAACAGTGCCGCCGATGCGGCGATCAGGATATACGGGGCGTTCTTGTTCATCGTCCGATGGGTGAGGAGTTGGGTGCGATGACGCGACGGGCGGCGTCGCCTGCCGGCGGATCATTCAACTGAAGCAGGGGCAGAAACTGGCGGAGCTCGGAATCGACAATGACCCGCCGACCGAGCCTGGGCAGCACCTCCTGTAATGTTTCAAGATACATGCGTTCGCGGGTGACCTCGGGAGCCTTGGCGTATTCGGTGACCAGGGCGGTAAATCGGGAGGCATCCCCCTCGGCCTCGTTGACGCGTTTCGCGGCATATCCTTCCGCCTCGGCGATCTGCTGATCCGCCGCACCGCGGGCCTGGGGAATCGCCTTGTTGAACTGTCCCTTGGCCAGGTTGATGGAACGCTCCCGGTCCTGTTGGGCCTGGTTGACCTCGTTGAATGACGCCTGGACCGGTTCAGGAGGATTGACATCTTTGAGCTGAACCTGATCGATGCTGAGTCCGAGGTCATACTCGCCGGTGAGTCGTTGGAGTTCCTTTAATGCTTCGAATTCAATCTCCTGCCGACCGACG
>CAIPFS010000400.1 GCA_903864375.1 uncultured Verrucomicrobiota bacterium | reverse complement strand
GAGGAAGCGATGAACAGGAACTGGAAACCTGGCGACATCGATAAAGTCCAATGATTCGACAGTTAGATGCGCGGACTTTTCGGAGTGGATGACCCCCTGCTTCAACCACCAGTTTCCGACCACGTCAATCTATCCTCCGGCGATGTCGTTTGCAGACCATCGTCCTGGTCAAAGCCGCCATCTCACTAGATGGGTCACCGCCTTGCAGGCGGGTTAGTTGACAGACTGGTCAACAATCACTAGACTGCCTTGACAGCCCTTTGAACGACAGTTGCTTGAAAGATCATGGGACGAACCAGCGATGCCCGGGAGAAGCTTTTGGCGGCGGCTCTGAATTTGATTTGGAGCAGCAGTTATGGGGCTGTCGGTGTCGACCAGATTTGTGAGGTCGCCGGCGTCAAAAAGGGGAGTTTCTACTACTTCTTCGCCAGCAAGTCCGAATTGGCGGTGGCGGCCTATGAGGCCTACTGGCAGGCCAAGCTCCCCGACATGGAAGCCCTTTTTTCGCCCGCTGTTCCTCCGCTGCAACGACTGGAAAGCTTTTGTCGCCTAGGATATGAGGCCCAGCGCCAGAAGTTCGAAGAATTTGGGTTCGTCGTCGGTTGTCCGTATGCCAATGCCGGGTCCGAACTGGCCACGCAGGACGTCCGTATCCGGATGAAGACCCAGGAGATCATGGAGCGGGTCACGGGGTTCATCGAGCGCGCCATCCAGGATGCCGCCCAGGCCGGAGATATCCCGCCGTTGAATCCAAAGTCCGCCGCCCGCCAGGTTTACTCCGTCATTTTGGGCGGTTTATTGAGAGCCAAGGTGGAAAACAATCCCGATGTGCTCGCCGATTTGGGCACCACAGTTTTGCACCTCATTGGAGTTCCAAACGACTGCCTCGTAGCATGATCCGACGGTAACTCCGGATGTGGTTTCAGGGGTCGGCAGACCACTGGAAATCGCCCGGGAAACTTCCGTGAATAGACAACGGCAAATGTTGGTCTACTATGGGTAGACGACCGGTCGACAAATTTTGGCCACCGAGTCGGTTCAGTTATGCTTTTGCCTAGAAATCAGTTTTCCGAGGGTCCTCCCTCTTTTGTAGACCTTCCGCCTCGTTGGCTCCCGGATGCTTCCCTGCACCTCCTTCAGCAACTCAAGGAGGCATTGGTTCAGCAGTTGTCCGTCGAATTCCAAGGGTTGCTGGACGAAACCCTGGTGCGTCGGGCCGTCAATGAGGCCGACTCCCTGGCGGTCCTGACTCCATTCCCACACCTTTTCCTGCCGGCATTGGCGGCTGAAAAGGTTCAGGAAACGTTTCGCTGGCTGAATCGCCAGCAGGATATCTGGGAACGCTCCGTCACGGTGATCACGGCCTGATTTACCCCGGGCCCCCTGGTGGCCGCAGGCCATTCTCCGGTCTAGGCAGGGTCGAGGCTGCGCTCAAGGCTGGCGACAAAGGCGCCGTCCACACCATCGATAGACGGGTGTAGTTGAGTCGAGCGGAGCAGGTGAAAAGCCGGATTCTCGCCGAGAAACCGTTCAATCACGGATTCGTTCTCCTCTGGTTCCAGACTGCAGGTCGAATAGACCAGGCGTCCGCCCGGACGAAGTGCGGATGCCCCCTGTTGCAGGAGGCGGGATTGGACCCGGGCCAGTCGATCGAGTTCCTCTGGCCGAAGACGCCAGCGCAATTGAATGCGTCGCCTCAGGACGCCGGTGTTGGAACAGGGGCTGTCGACCAACACCCGGTCGAAGGCGGCCTTGGGAATCTCCCCCTTCAACGTCGAACGCGGCGTCACGCAGGTGACTCCGAGGCGTTCGCAATTCTCCACCAGCAGGTCCAGGCGCCCGCTGGATTCATCGGTGGCCAGAATCGAGCCCTGATTGCCCATCTGTTGGGCGATATGGGTGGTTTTTCCGCCCGGTGCAGCGCAAAGGTCGAGGATGGACTCGCCTGGGCGGGGAGCCAGCTCTCGAACGGCCAGAAGGGTGCTGGGATCTTGCACGTAGAACTGACCGGCCATGAAACTGGGCAGGGCGGCAAGACTCCCCGGCGGATGAATGAGGTAAACCAGGCCCCCTTCCACCCACGGGTACGTTTTGGGTTCATACACCACACCCTCCTTTTGCCAGCTTTCCAGGAGCTGCCCGGGGGTTCCCTTCAGCGTATTGCAGCGGACATAGGTGGATGGTGGAGAATTATTCCACGCCAGAAGCCGAAGAGCCGTTTCCGAACCCAGCCGCCGCGTCCACCGGTCGACCAACCAGGCTGGATGGGACCATCCCAACGAAGGATTTTCCTCCCGGAGGGACAGGAGGCGGTTTTGCAATTGGGCTCGGTCCCGGCAGGCCTGCCGCAACACGGCATTGATGAAGGCACCCAGGGGGCGGACTCCCAGTGTGGTGGCCAGTCGGACCGACTCATTCACCGCGGCAAATTCAGGAATCCGGTCCAGCCAGAAGAGCTGGTAGAGCCCGAGCCGCAGCAGGACACGCGCTGGGGGCGGGGGCGGACGTCGGGCACCGGCCTCGGTGGCAAGCCAGTCCAGGGTACCCTGCCAGCGAAGGGAGCCATAGACGAGGTCCTGGCAGAGGCGGCGATCGAGGGCGGGGAGGGCGACAAATCCGGGATCGCGCTCCAGTCGGTTCTCGAGGAAATCGCCGGGGCCTTCTGCGGCCAGAAGGAGTCGGGCGGCAACTCCCCGGGGGTCAACGGTCATTTCAAACCAAGATGCGGCCCGGCGCGGTCACGCGTCGACGGAAAAGTATGCCCTCTGCTGTTATCGTCCTTTTCGCTTGGTCGGG
>CAIPFS010000399.1 GCA_903864375.1 uncultured Verrucomicrobiota bacterium | reverse complement strand
GGGCAATACGATTTTCGGCCCCCGGATTGTGGAAGGACCACGAAAACAAAATACAGATGACCTGTCCCTTAGTCTGGATGCCCACGGAATTCTTTGGCAATCGACCGCCTCCGGTCAGGGGGCTTCCACCACCCGGAAAAATCGGACGGAGGATCGGGGAACGCCGTGCAGGTCAACAGTTTGCTCCGAACGGCTGAGACGGAATCGGGCGATGGTAGACCATGCCGGGGTGGGGGTGGGAGATTCCGCCGATTCGAGGAGGTAGTTCCTGCCCAGATGCCCGGTCACCGTCAGTTGGTCAGGGCCGGAGATTGCCAACTGCACCGGAATCACGGGAGGCGTGTAGTCCGCGAACGGGGAAGGGGTGCCCGGCGGGATGCTGGGGTCTTCCCCGGACTCAGGATAGTCATCCGTCAGGGTTTTAAGAAACGCGACGATGTCAGACTCCTCGTCCAGGGTGAGTTGCAAGTCACCCAATTCCTCCTCGTTGATCCCCCTCGGGATTTCCGGCAACGGCCAGCCCATGACACCAAATCCGGCATCAAGGTCCGACTCCACGCGGCCCAGAATGTCCCGGGTGTTGTAGAAATGAACCACCTGTTCCAGTGATTTGAGCACCCCGTTGTGTCCATAGGGGGGAGTCAGGGCGATGTTTCGCAGGGTCATGACCTTATGCTTTCCCCACTGCCCGTCGCCGTCGGGTCCTTGCAAAATCTCCGCCCGCCCGGCCAGTCCCGGGTCGGGGTCCGGGCGTCCGGGGATTCGGTTGTTCCTGGGAAGCCCGATATTGTCATAGGTGAAATCGGTCAACAGGGGTGGAGTCAGCCGACCCTGAAGATCCCTGCCGGGTAGGGTGGGGTGACAGGCGGCGCAGTTCGCTTTGGATGAACTGTTGAAAAGAGTCATTCCGCGGACCTCGTTCGGGGTCATCTGGACACGTCCGGCCAGCCAGAAATCAAACTTGGAGTTGAATTTGTGAAATTCCGGGCTGCGCTCGAATTCTGAAATGGCCTGGGCAGCGGCCTTGAAGACGTCGACCACTTCCGGCGGCGGCGTCAGCGAAGCGGGAGCCAGCTCATTTCCGGGGATATCGCGCAGTCGAATACCGAAAACGGACTCGAAAAGCGGTTCGTACGCCGGGGTGTCCTTGATGCGGGTCACGACCGCCCAGAGGCTGGGCATCGCCATTTCCGAAGGGTTCAGGAACGGTTGGGTCGCCTGGCTCTGCAAATCAGCCGAGCGACCGTTCCAAAACTGGCCGCCGACATAGGTTTCGTCCTCCGCCGACCAATGGAACGCCGGGCTGAAGGCGGCGTAGGCCAGCCCCGGGGCGTTGAGAACACCGTTCCTGCCTTCCACCGAACCGTTGGAAACTGGAGTACCCAGGTGCACATTGTCCGGATCGACAAAGCCGGGTGCGGACAGAAGCCGGTCGGTGCCCGGCCCCATCGAGGGTTGCAGGGAATGGCAGCTGGCGCAGGACTGGTTGCGGTGGAGTGACAGGTTGACGTCTTTGAAGAGTAGTTCGCCCAGGAATCCCTCGTCGTCTGCCCGCGCGTAGGAAACGGCAAGCCAGAGGGTGATCCACAAGGTGCGAAGTCGATTCATGGCGGATTTTGAGTGGCAGGACGGTCGGAGGGGTGTCGGCATGAGTTTACAATCGTCATCATGCCTTGACCGGGTGAATCGCGCTCCCGGTCGGTTGCGGTAGTTTGTCGGTGCCTTGCCGGAATCAGCCCGCTCTGCCGAACGAAAACCAATTCTCCGCAACCCATCCCGGACAAATCAGGGGAGCTTTGGGGTGGCTGGGCCGCAGCAGCCTTCCTCCCGAATGCAGCAACAACCACCCACGGCGGCCAGTGCCCCCAGAATCGGAGCCGAGAGATAAATCCAGAGATTCTCGAGATGTCCGGACACCAGCGCGGGTGCCAGGGAACGGGCCGGGTTCATCGAGGCGCCGCAGACGGGGCCGCCAAACAACGCTTCGAGGGCAATCACGGCACCCACAGCGATGCCCGCCGTCACTCCCTTTTCCCGGGAACCAGTGGACACGTTCAGGATGACAAACATCAGGAGCGTGGTGAGAATGAACTCCATCACGAACGACTGAAGGGCGGAGCCCGACGGTTGGGTGCCACCGAGCATTTCATTGCCAGGGAAGAGGAGTTTCAGGGCCAGGCTCGCCAACACCGCCCCGGCAATCTGGCTGGCGAGGTAGAACGGAACATCCCGGGTGGCCATGCGTCGCGCCGCCCAAAAGCCGAGAGTGACGGCGGGATTCAAATGGGCTCCGGAAATGTCCCCCACCGTATAAATCATTGCCAGGACCACCAACCCGAAGGTCAGTGCAATCCCGACGTGGGTCACGGTTCCGCCGCTCACCTGATTGACCACGATCGCCCCGGTCCCTGCAAAGAGGAGGGCGAAGGTTCCGAACAGCTCCGCGGCATAGCGTTTCATGTCATGGCTCGATGGACGATCCGGACCCCGGCTTCATCGTCCACACAGGGAGTCGACGATGATCCGGGGTCAAGGGAACATACCTGATGGGTGAATATTCCCGAATGCGTATATGAAGTCAATCGGGTTGGCGTTTGGCCCCGGGGGCAAAGGTTCGCTGCCATCGCCACCTCCGCCCGCCGGTCCAGGTGGGTCTCGACCGGGGCTGCTTTCAAAACCGCGCTGCCGGGTCAAGTGACGATTTGACCCGTTGCGAGGTTGCCTCATCATCGCCCCATGCGCTTGTCCCCCCGTTGGTTCACTTCCGTTCTCGCCGTTGCCGCGTCTCTGGTTCCGACGATTTCCCGGGCTGTCGAACCGTCCTTTGGCGAGCGCCTGGGCTGGAGGGCCGATCAAGTGGTCGTCATCCTGCATGTCGACGACGTGGGCATGTCGCGGTCCTCCAACCTGGGGGCCACCGAGGCCGTTGAAAAAGGGGTCGCCACCTCGTGGTCCGTGATGATGCCCTGCCCGTGGGTCTCGGATATCGCCCATTACCTTCAACAACATCCAGACGTCGACAGTGGCCTGCACCTCACCCTGACCTCGGAGTGGCAGCCGTACCGTTGGGGGCCGTTGGCTGGCAAGTCCCAGGTCCCGGGCTTGGTGGATCCGGAGGGGTGCCTGTGGCGGGACGTTCCCGGGGTGATGGCAAAGGCGTCGGCTGCCGAAGTCGAACGGGAGATCCGGGCGCAACTCGACCGTGCTGTGACGCTGGGCATCCCCATCACCCATCTCGATTCCCACATGGGCACCCTCTTCGCCCGGGCCGATTATTTTGCCGCCTTTGCGAGGGTCGGCATCGAGAAGGGCATCCCCATCCTGGCCGTCGGTGGACATTCAACCTTTGTCCGGAAGGAGAACGGCGATGCCTCCCGGGAGTT
>CAIPFS010000398.1 GCA_903864375.1 uncultured Verrucomicrobiota bacterium | reverse complement strand
GGCTCGCGACCAGGGCCTGGTAGGTGGCCTGTTCCTGGTCGCGCCGCCGTTTCATCTCGATGCAGGATCCCACTCGCGCCCGCAGCAACACCGGATTGAACGGCTTGGTCAGATAATCATCGGCACCCGCTTCAATGCACCGGGCAATCCGGTCGTCCCCATCGAATCCGGAAACCATCAGGACCGGGATATGCCGCAAGTCGGGATCGCTTTTGATGGTGGTCAGGACTTCAAATCCATTCATCCCCGGCAGGCCGACACTCAGAAGGACCAGGTCGAACAACGCCCGTCGCAGCAGATCCACGGCTTCCCGTCCATCGCCGCAACCGGTCGTGGTCAGGCCATGCCGTCGCAAACGCCGGTCGAGGATATCGTGATTGGTGGGGTCATCGTCCACCACCAGCACCCGGGCTTGATTCAACCAGGTTTCACCCGACGGAACGATCCGGGCGGTGGGCGTCGCTGCGGGCCCCGCCGGGGTGGACGAAGTCTCCGTCCGTGCCGGGCTGACACCCGCTTCGGGCGTCAGCGACGACAGCAGCAGTTGTTCCATCAAGGTCAGCCAATTGCGCGCAGCCTCGTGGATTCGTTGCAGGTCCGGAATGACCGCGGTCAGCTCCAGTCGCTCGGCCTCCTCCACCAGAATTTCACTATAGCCCCGGATTTGGTTCACCGGTGTTCGCAGATCATGCTGAATCTGCCGGAGTTCCAGGGATGGGGACCCGGGTCTGGCGTTCCCAAAATAGAGATGGATCTGCTCCAGCATCCTCCGACCGCCCTGCCGGATGCGTTCAAGGTCCGGTTGAAAACTTTCGGGAATCTGATTCTCCTCGAGGAGGATTTCGACATAACCGAGGATATGGTTGACCGGGTCCCGCAGGTCATGCCGCACCCGGGCAAGATCGGTGATCCCCGGGTTCATACCGGTCGGCTGCGCGACAGCAGAGCCTGGATCTTGTCGAGGAGCCGGGGGAGTTCCACCGGCTTGGTGTCAAACTCATCACATCCAGCCTCCTTCGCCTTCTGTTCGTCGCTGGACATCGCATGGGCGGTGAGCGCGATGATCGGAATATGTGCCGACGCCGGATCTGCCCGGACCTGGCGTGTCGCCTCCCATCCGTCCAGGACGGGAAGTCCCATATCCATCAGGATGAGGTCCGGTTTTTCGGTCAGGGCCATCTGGACACCCTGGCCACCATCGACCGCCATGACCACGGTAAAGCCGCGCCGTTCCAACCGTCGGGACAGCATGTCCCGATTCAGTTCATTATCTTCGACGAGAAGTATCTTGGGCATGTTTTGTAAAGGGGATTGGGAGCCGGGCATCATCGATCATGAAAAAACGATTCAGAGGATCGGCGCTGCTGTGGGAAACCTGTTTCAGAGACCTTCACTGGGTTGGGATTCTGATGGGGTGGGTCGGTTCTGGGATAAGGGGAGAAGTGAGCGAATTTCCGCGAGCAATCGATCGGGGTCCGTTGATGGAACCTCCATGACCCGCGTCATCGCCCCGTTCAGCCGCTCCCGGTCCTTCCCGCTCAGGCTGGTTTCAGTCATCAAAATGATCGGGATTTTTGCGTGACGCGGATGGGTGCGGACGCTCGCGACAAAATCAACACCAATGGTTTCGTGGGCCATCAGGTCGACCAGTATCAAGCCCGTGGGATGCGACTCCAGGTAGTCCAGTCCATCCTTGCCGGTCGCCACGCCAACCGCCTGCCACCCGTCCGCATTCAGTTGCCGGATCAGGTTTCCGCGGTTCTCTTCATCGGGATCGATGATCAACACCGGGTGGGGCACCAGGGGGCGTGCGTACCGGTTCACGGTTTCCCGCAGGCGGGGAAAATTGATTGGCTTGGTCAGATAATCGGCCGCACCCAGGCTGAATCCCAGCGGCTGATTGTCGACGATGGTCATCATCACCACCGGAATGGCGGCGGTTTGTGGATCGCTTTTCAGGGTTCCCAGGACGGACCATCCGTCCATGCTGGGCATCATGACGTCCAGGGTGATCAACCGTGGTTGAAGTCGACGGGCCAGCTCGATGCCCTGATTGCCGTTGGAGGCGGCCACCACTTGAAAGCCCTCCCGTTCGAGGGAACGAGCCAGGAGTTCGGGAACAGCAGGATCGTCATCAATGACCAGGATGAGTTCGCCATCCGCATTTCGAACCTTGGGCGGAAACAGGGTTCCGGTATCTGAAACCTCCAGGTTGGCCAGAATGGTGGCGGTAAAGCACGACCCGCGATCGAGTTCGCTTGTGACGGTGAGCGAACCGCCCATCAGCTCGCAGAAGCGCCGACTCAGTGCCAGGCCCAGCCCGGTTCCTCCGAATCGCCGGGCGGTATCGGTCTCAGCCTGGGAAAACGGCTGGAACAACTTTTGAAGCTGCTCCGGACTCATCCCGATCCCGGTGTCGGTGACTGAGAAAATCAGGCGTGGGCCGCCACTGCCGTTTTGAAGTCGCACCTGCAGTTCGATCAGGCCCCGATGGGTGAACTTGGCGGCGTTGCTCAGCAGATTAAATAAAACCTGCCGGAGTTTGGTCTGGTCTGTCCGTTGTCCCTCCGGGATTTCCGGACAATCGACCTCCAGCCGGTTTTCGTTTTTGGCAATCAGCGGAGCCACCGTCTGGGCAACTTCCCGCACAAGTGTCGGTACATCCACGGCGTCCAGATGGAGGGTCATCTTGCCGGCTTCGATCTTGGATAGATCCAGCACGTCATTGATCAGGCCGAGAAGATGCCGCCCCGCCCCGTGGATTTTCTGCAAATCCGGCTTCATGGCCATGATGCCCAGTTCGTCGG
>CAIPFS010000397.1 GCA_903864375.1 uncultured Verrucomicrobiota bacterium | reverse complement strand
CCGAGCGTGATTTGCCAGACCACCATGAAGATGGCGAAAAAATGGTTCCGGCCCATCCGCGGGGCCAGTTGCAACGCCAGGCGATTGTTCGACGCAGAGAACAGGGCGTTCACCAATCCCAAAAGGCCCATCAGAGGCAGGGCCATGCGAATTCCAGGATGGATTAATCCCGAGGCGGCCAGCCACCAGCCCAATCCGATGATGAATCCGACCACCATGGTGAATTCGAGCATCGGTTTGCTTCCAAGGCGATCGAGACGGGGCCCGGCCAGCCACGGGGCCGCCAGCCCGCCAATGAAGGAGATGGAAACGTAGTAGAGAATGTGATCCTCCCGTAATCCGGCACCGTCCCGGAGGTACTTGACCAGGAAGGTGGTGAGTCCTCCGTAGGCCAGCGACCAGGCGGCGTCCACCTGGAGGAGACGTCGGAAGGCCGGATGGGAGGCCAACGCCAGCCAGGGCACTGGTCCGACGCCGGTGTCGGTATCGGCCGGGGGCGGGACATCCGGAATTCTACGGAGGATGGGAAGACTGATGGCCCCGGAAACGGCGGCAAACAGGAAGACCACCGGGAAACGCCAGCGTCCCCACGCCGAACCAAGGACCCAACCGCTAAAGGCAAGAGCCAGCATGCTGGCGGCATTGGCGCAGAACTGGTCGCGGGCAAAATGACGTCCCCGGGCGGGAACGGGGATCAATTCCATGATCCAGGGAAGCCAGGCGGAACTGGAAATGCCACGGAACAGATTGAAGCCAAACAACAGCGAGAGGATCAGGACCAGGCGCGTGGCATCGTCCAGGAAACCGCTGGTCAGCGGAACGATCGCCATGAGGAAGACAAAGGCCACCCGGGTGGACCATCCCCCGAGAACAAACCGCTGAAATCCGATGCGATTGATGAAGCGGGCAGCCGGCAGATTGGTAATCACCAGCAGCGGCATCATTCCCGCAAGAACCCCCAATACGGTCGCACTCGCCCCCAGCGACTTGGCGTACAACACCATGGGGCTGTTGAGCACCGGCTGAAAGGAGAGAGCGTTAAAGGCGGAAAACCAGTACAGGGCACCTAAACCGGGCGGAATCGCATCCGAGACCGTCAGGCGGGGGACTGCCGGCGTGGGATCACTGGCGGCAGACATGGCGGTGGGGATGGACCGGCCCCTCGTCAGGCGAGGCCGGCGTAGACCTGGTGGACGTCGTCATGATCGTCCAGTTCGTGAAGAAAATCGGTGACTTCTTTCCGGTCGGCTTCACCCAAATCGACCGGATTTTTGGCGACGTAGCGCAACTCACTCGCCAGAAGCTTCCAGCCATTCCGGGTCAACCATGCCGACACCGAGCCCAGGTCCTTGGACTCGGCCAGAAAGCGGAAACCGATCTGGCCTTCCGGAACTTCGCCGGCTTCCAACGGCTCCACATTCTGGGCGCCGGCCTCAATGGCGTCGCCCTCGGCATCTCGTTTGGAATCGGCATGGGTGGCCTCGACCACTCCCCAGCGGTCAAAAAAGAAACTCATGCTGCCGGGCTGCCCCAACTGATAATCCTTGAACAAGTGTCGGATTTCCGGGGCGGTCCGGTTGCGATTGTCGGTCAGGCATTCGACGATCACCGGGATTTTGTGGGGACCAAATCCCTCGTAGGTGATCGTCTCGAACTCGATCTTTTCACCGGTCAGCCCGGCGCCCTTCTTGATGGCGCGCTCGATGGTATCCCGGGGAACCGAGGCCTTTTTGGCCTTTTCAACCGCGGCGGAGAGCCGGGCGTTGGTATCGGGTTCGGCCCCGCCGAGTTTGGCCGCCACCATGATCTCGCGGACGAGTTTACCGACCACCTGACCGCGTTTGAGGGCGTAAAGTTCACGCCCTGCCTGTTTCCACTGAGCACCCATGACTTGGCTGAAGATGGATCAAGTGAGTCCGGGTGGGAAGCACCAAGCGATCAGTGCCGGTTGACACTGACAACCGGCGACTCGTGGAAGATGGCTTCGTCGTCGCCGAACCTGAGTCGGCGCAAACTTGACCCGGCCATCACTCGTTTTCAGACATGGAGGCGGGTCGACGGCTCCAGGGACCGGCGACACCTGCCCGCGAAATGAAGCTCCCGGTCATTCGGGATGAGGACTCCCGATCGATCAGCGCCGGCTCACGTCCGGCGACTACAAGGATGGCGTTTCGGCAGCTGCCGGACGTGAATCTGCGCAAACTCTGCCAGGCTGAGCCCGCTATTAGAGAACCCGGCGGGTCAAGGTCCGTTTGGACGTGCAATGCCGCCTCATGCTGAAGCGTGCCAGAGCTTCCTTCGACCCGCCAGGAATGACCGTCCGGTTAGGGAAGGGTCACAATACGATAAAACCGCTGCCCCACGCCGCGGATGGTGTCGGTGGTGCAACTGACGTTACCGTTGGAGAGGATTGGGGGCCCGAGGTTGGTCCAACGATTGGAGGTGGCGACCGACTGGTAGGGGTGATGGGGCGTGAATTCAAACGTCACCCTATCGAAGTTCGAAGAGCCCGGACTTTTTAATTTAAGCGTAAAGCGGGAGAATTCACGTGCGGTGGAAATGGGAAAGTCATTCTTCGCGAATATCTTTAGCGTATCAATTTTGACCGGAAACCGAGTGCGCCATTCGTTGAAATGTACGGGCTCCGGTGGAATCAAGTCTTCAAAAATGACGCCACCCTTTTCATATGATTCCTCTATATTTTCACCGAAATCAATCCGCATGTCAGTGAATGAAGTTGCCACCGACTGAAAACATGGATAACTGCCCAAACCCATTTCGAGTCCCCTCCCCTGGACACCCGACAGAAACCGAATCCCCCGACGCAATCACCCGCCCGAAGATAGTTCTCGCTCGAGTCCATTCCCTGACTAACCTCGGCTCGACAGTCACCTAGCATTTCTGACGCCGTGAATCGCGAATTCAAAGAGAGCAGCCGCCAATGGACCTCGCTGGG
>CAIPFS010000396.1 GCA_903864375.1 uncultured Verrucomicrobiota bacterium | reverse complement strand
GCCACCTCCGCAACCAACCTCGGTGCAGACCACGGTATAATCCTGACGGTGATCGGCCGCCCGACCTTGGCAGGTTTCTTCACCAACCAGGCGGTGGTAACGAGTTCGACGCCGGATATCGATCTGACAGGAACCAACCGTATCACCTCCGTCGTCAACACGGCGACCGTCCCCATCCCGACGGAAGCCGACCTGCAGGTGACGATATCCGCGGCACCCGGTCAGGTGCCTGTGGGCGACACCCTCACTTTCACCATCCTCGTGACCAATGCAGGTCCTGCCGACGCACCAGGCGTCCGACTCGACGGCACCATGACCCATCCGGAGTCCATCGATACAACCGCCGCCAGCCAGGGCACAGTCACCCGTTCGGAACAAGGCGTCCGTTGGGAGTTGGGTGCATTGGCGGGAGGCGGCACCGCCAACCTGGTGGTGACGGTAACACCACCCACCCCAGGGACCTGGACGAACACGGCAACCGTGACGCTGGTTCCCGGGGCAGTCCTGGTCGATGACCCCGACCTGTCCAACAACCATGCCACCATTCTGGTCCCGGTTCTTGCGCCTCCACCCACCGCAACCAATCTCGTGATTGAAGCGGGCCCCGTGGTGTTTGACCCGCAAACCGGGCTGTACGAGCAACAGGTCCAGGTGCAAAACCCGACGGAACAGGCCGTACCGGGGCTCTGGCTGCTGGTATCAGGTCTGCCGCCCCAGGTGGTTCTTTACAATGCCGGGGGCATGACCAACGACGTGCCATATGTTTCTGATGGACGAACGCTGACTGCGGGTTCCTCTCTTCTCTTTAACCTGGAATACTTCAGTTCCCTGCGTCAGCCGTTTGTCTCACCCCAATTCTCCGTGACGCCCATGGGTTTGATGACCAATGGAACGCCATCGGGAACGGCGCTGACGCTGGATCGTCCGGCGGCAATGGTCAACGGACACCTCCTGATTGAGTTTCGGGCCACTCCCGGAGCCACGTATGTCATCCAATACAGCAGCGATCTGGAGACGTGGAAGACTGCCCAACCTCCGATCGTTGCTCCGGTGGATCGCGTTCAGTGGATTGATTCCGGTCCTCCGAAGACGGAGAGCCAGCCCACCGACGTCGGCAGCCGATTTTATCGTGTCCTTCAAACTTCGGGTGGCTCCACACCTCATCTCTGAGCCATCCATTTCCCCTCAGGCTTATGCGCACTGTCTTCCTTACTGCACTTGCCACCTCACTAGCCGTTCCACCTTTCTTACAGGGTCAAACCCCAGACGATTCGGAATGGAACCACTTCAGCACCGAAGCCCGACTGGCCTTTAATATCCGGGCGAAGTTTCAAAACGTGGGAGGGATCGGTGCGGTTCCTCCGCCACCCCCTTCCAGCGGCGGGGCCGTGGACCGAACCTACGGCGACGGATTCGTGAAGGTCGACTCCAGCGGAAACCAGGGCGGATTGAGCTGGAATTGGGGGTACAAGAACGCCTCCCAGGTCCCCGGTAATGACACCGTTCAATTTCATGCGAGCACGGTCACGGGGGTGACGACTTCGCAGCGCGATGATCCCAGTCTCGGATTCGACGTGGCTTACGTTCGCGATTTCGGTCATGAGACCTGGGGCCGTTGGGGACTGAAAACCGCCTTCGGCTACAACTCCATCCACCTGGAGGATCGGCAGGTTTACTCCGCCGACGTGTCACAGGTGACCGACTCCTACTCTCTCCACGGACTGCTGGCACCCCTGGCCCCCTACACGGGATCTTTTCAGGGGCCGGGCATCGCGATCGGAAGCACGCCGACACGGTCCATCCAGTCGTCGCCCGGTGGCGCGCAAATCTCGGGTCACCGGTCAGTGGACGCGGATCTCTACCAGCTGCATCTCGGCCCGCAGGCAACGATTTGGTTTTCCGACCGTCTTGCACTGGAAGTCAGTGCAGGCCTCGCCCTGGGAATTGTCGACAGCACTCTTTCCTTTTCAGAAACCGTCGTCACCGGCGATTCCACGCGGGCGATTTCCGGCGCTCATCAGGACACAGGCATTCTTGCCGGAGCCTACGTCGACGCGGTCTTGAGCTATCGCTTCTGGCGTTCGGCTTCTGTCTTCGGGGGCGTCGGGTTCGAGTCCCTGGGAACCTTCAATTCATCCGCCGGACCGCGGTCGGTGCAACTGGACTTGAGTGAGACCGTGGTTGGGCTGGCGGGCGTGCGCTGGAGTTTTTAAGGCGGCACCCAGGGCATTGCTTTCCACAGGTCGCTGGGAACCGCTGAAGGTCCCGCCGCTTCGCAGATAGACCCGGGCCCTCGGAGTGTTGTTGTTGGTCGGGGGGACCGGGAGGGCGAGCTTGACCGCGCCCCATGGGCCATTGAGGGTGACAGAGGACGACGGGCCAACGCCGCGAAGACCCATGAAGAAAGCAATCTGCACCCTTGCCCTCCCTGCCCTACTGACGTGTCCATGCACCGGAGAAGTCGTCTCCCACGCCACGGCCCCTGAAGCCGGGCGTGTCACTGCGCAATCGGAGGGCCTGCACGGTTACATTGGATTCAGCCACGACCAACCTCCGGCGGGGTCAGGATACAACGCAGGCATGGGATTCTATTCCGCCGTCTGGCCATTGATCGGGAAACCACTGGCGGACTTCCAGATTGGCCTGCCCGGGTCATGGGTCACCCCCGACAACTCCGACAACAAAGACAAACCGCTGGCCCCCAACGGCACCCTCGCCCGCACGTGGAAGGAACGCGGGCCGACCTGGTCCAGCGTCTTTCAAACGCTGGAAGGCGGCCTGGGCTACTGGGCGGGCAACCACTTCCGGTACGGTCCGCCCAAGTTCAGTTTAAATGCGACACCGCAATGCTACGACTATGAGGTGGGCTCGCCGGGGTGGTCCTTCTTCTATAACAATGAAGCCCTCCCGGACAACCGGTTGGGCATCGCCCAATTGAGCAACCGCCTGCTGATTCCCCCCGATGCGCTCCCATTCCAGGGAACACCCCGTGGCGAGTTCCTGGGCTACACCTGGATGGCCCTGCCCTTCACCGATCCCTCCACCGGCGACCCGCCCACGGGTGACCAGAGCTGGACCTGCTTCCTGAGCGCAGCCAATTTCAAGGGACCCATGGCTTTTTACATCCCGGAGACCTGGAGCAAAATCGGCAGGCTGTTCCACTATCCTTTCCTTTATGGCCGAGGCCTGGATTCGCGTCCGGGTGACATGGGCGGAGGTGCCATGGAGATCAATACCGTGCCGCGTTTTGACAGCACCGATGCGCGTGGAGTGGCTTATTCAAAAATCCCCAAACTTGAGTTTCCAGTGGACAGTGAAGGCCGGGCCTTTCTGGTGCAGGACGTGACCTATTATTCCCGGGTGGCTCTTCAGGACGCCTTCAGGCTCTGGCGCGACGGACAGGCCGAGTGTTCCGGCCGCTTCGACGGCAAGGGTGCATGGAAACCCACGCTGAAAACCGAGACAACCCAATTCGATCAAGGAGGAAAGAGGATGGCAGGCATCGAACACTCCTTTGATACCAAAGTCTTCGAAGGCAACGTGTGGGGCTTGCAGTGGACCACCAACGACATCAGTCCCCGGGGGCTTTTCCCGCAGTATTATCAACACGTTGGAGACGAGCGCGTCGCAGTGCCCGAGGCTTCGGTGCCGGTGGAGACGAGGCTCCAGAACCAGGAGTTCACCCTGGCGACGCCGGGAGCCCCCTACACCTCACCAACGACGGGTGCCTGGACCCGGCCCGGCCCAAAGGTGGGGCCGTTCGCGGCCAGACTGGTGGATGGATCCGTGGTGACCTACCACTGGTACCGCTTCATCGATCAACCGTCCTTCCAGCAATACGCGTGGAGCGCGGAGAAGAAGGCGAAGCTGCAGGCTCTGGTCGAGAAAATCCATGCGGCGTGGCCCATCGACCGGGACTACATGGCACCCCCCACCCGCGGAAAGCTGGCGTCCTTCGATCCGGCGCTTCTGGTGACTCCACCCAAGGGACTGGAGGTGGGCTACGTCCCCATCGTCACCCGGCAGTCGGCCCGGTGACCGATGCTCGTTTCAATGGCGGTTGTTTCATCGCCAGACCCACGGCCGACTGTCCCGCAGTGTCGATCACCCCAAGGGTGCGACGGCAATCCCACGGGTCGGTCGGAATCCCAACCCAGGTCAAATCTTGCAAAGGTTCGCCACCGCCGCTCCAGGAATGGCTGAGACTGGAACGGACTGATCAAAGGTGGCCAGTGTTCCGCCGTTCTTCAGAGCGAGTGCCAACAAATAGACATCGGTGATCATCCGCGAGCTGTGGAGGCGATCCGGTTGGAAGGCGGTTCTGTGGCGCAGGGACATTTTTCTCAAAAATGTCGAAATGCCACTTACCGAAACGACATCGTTGTGTCCCTGGAATCCATCCGGGCGCAAATCAACAGGACAGCAAAACCAAAAACGAAATGCAATACACCCTCCTTTTTACAGAACCAGCGGAAGAATTTGCCAAACGCGACAACCCCAAGCTGGCTCCCGCCTACTGGGGAGCCTGGAGTGCCTACCTCCGGGCAATGGGAGCTGCGGGCGTCGCCGTGAGCTGCACGGGGCTGCTGCCACCAGCCACGGCTACCACGGTGCGCATTCGTGATGGCAAGCGTCAGGTCCATGATGGCCCTTATGCGGAGTCGAAGGAAATGCTGGGCGGCTTCACCGTCATTGAGGTTCCAAACCTCGACAGCGCCCTGGAATGGGCGGCCCGGGCTCCTTCGGCGGGGTACGGCGCCGTTGAAGTGCGTCCGGTACTCCCACCACCACCCAACGTCGCCTGACCACCCGGCCGACGCCGGCTCCCAACGTGTTGCAAAGAGATATTCATGCCGTGATCGAGCAGGCTGCGCGTCATTCCTATGCGCAGCTGCTGAGCTTCGTCGCAGCGCGCGCCGATGGGGACGTGATGGGAGCCGAGGACGCGCTGGGCGAGGCCTTCCTCGCCGCCCTGCGGCAATGGCCGGACGAGGGCGTTCCGGCCAAACCGGAGGCATGGCTGCTCGCCACTGCACGTCGTCGCCTGGTGGATTCCCAGCGCCGCAGCGTGGTGCGCTTCCGCGCCATGAATGATCTCCAGCAAGCTTTCGCCACTGCCGAGGCAGCGGCGGACGCCGACGGCGAATTTCCGGATGAGCGACTAGGACTGCTTTTCGTTTGTGCACATCCCGCGATCGATCCTGCGGCGCGCACCCCGCTCATGCTTCAGACAGTGCTCGGGATTGAGTCGAAACGGATTGCCTCCGCGTTTCTCACCTCTCCCGCCTCGATGAGTCAGCGCCTGGTCCGGGCGAAGACGAAGATCCATGAGGCAGGCATCCCCTTTTCCGTTCCGCCCCGGGACGAATGGCCGGACCGCGTGGGCTTCGTGCTGGACGCCATCTATACAGCTTTCAGCACAGGCTGGGAGAATGCGCACTCCGAAGCTTCCGGTACGGGCGGCCTTGCCAAAGAAGCACTCTGGCTCGCACAGGTGCTCGTGCACCTCCTTCCCGACGAACCCGAGGCGCTCGGCCTCCTCGCCCTTCTGCTCCATTGCCAGGCCCGCCGGTCCGCGCGGCACGATGCTGCAGGACGGTATGTTCCGCTTCCGGAGCAGGACACCGCTCGCTGGGACAAGGCCCTCATGGAACAGGCGGAGGCCCTGCTGACCACTGCCGCGCGAAGTGGCACCACGGGTCGCTTCCAGCTCGAAGCGGCGATCCAGTCGGTCCATGCCCAGCGCGCGCAAACCGGCGCGACACATTGGGAAGCCATTGCGCTCCTTTACGAAGCACTCATCCAGCACACGCCCGCCCTCGGCGCACAAATCGGACGGGCAGTCGCACTCGCCCACACCCGCGGACCGTCCTGGTGCCTGGATGCGCTCGACGCCATGCCCCAGAGCCTTCTGAAAAATCATCAGCCCTATTGGGCGACCCGCGCACAACTCCTTGCCGACCTCCGCCGCCCTGCCGAAGCCCACGCCGCGTATGCCCAGGCAATCGGACTTTGTGACGACCCTGCGATCCGGCAGTTTCTAGCCGAGCGGTCCCGTCGGGTGGATGGCGGTCCTTGAGTCTGACTCACCGTCCAGCACCGGGCTTCCCCGTCTTCCCGGACACTGCTGACTCGATGGTGACGGTGTTCTTCTGCCAGACCGTTCGTGCCAATCGGGGGTCCTTGATCACGTCGGGCAGCATGTTGTTGGACTGCGCCCGAATCTCGAAAATGATGCCCGCTGCCCCTCAATCCTGGGTCGGCGTCACATAATCGATCCCGTGCTCGCGGCTGATGGCAACAATCTGCCCCATGTCCGGGCCTCCCAGTCGGGTGAACTCCTCCGCGCAACGACCGAAAAAGGTTTCGAAGCCGGAGGGCGTGGTGATGATCCACTGGCGACTCGGTGTAGTCCCAACGTTGCGATAACTGTGGATTGTTCCGCGTGGCATATAGACGGCCCCGCCAGGTCCCACCTCTGTCCACCGGCCCTCCGTAAAGTAACTGAGGCGCCCTTCGATGACGAGGAACAGCTCGTCCTCGAGCGAATGGCGATGGGGCGGAGGACCGCTATCCGGCGGTGTCACGTCCAACATTACGGCGACCTTACCGCCGGTCTGTGCACCTCCGATGAGGACCGTGAGGATATCACCGAACGCGTGGAGTTCCTTGCCTTCACCCGGCTGAACGATGATCGGTACCGAAGATGGATTCATTGTGTTGCGGGGAAGAAAACTGGCCCGAAATCGATCCCTCTGTAAAGTGCTTATGCGCCAACTCCGTTCACTCTATTGATGAAGGCCCTATTCCCTTTGCGGACTCCTGGTCATTTCAAATCACGGTGCCGCCGTGGCTTGATCGGTTTGGCCCAGAAAACAATGGGTGAAGAAGCGTGCATAGTCGCGATAAGCTCCGCGAATATGCGTCAGCGCGAACAGACCTTCGCCGGAAGCGTCGTGGCGCTCGATGAGCGCGACCAGCATCCGTCGCGTGTCCTGGGTGAACTCGACTTCCGCCGCGTTGGTCCAGCGCATATGGAGCGCTCCAATAAACAAACGATCATAAGTATGATCCTCAGAAACCGGAAGCGCGAGTTCCAACACCTGTCCTGATCCGTCGATAATGCGCAATCCGATGCTTCCGCCGTCGAGAAAATATCCGGTCTGAACTGAGCGAATCGGAGCACTGAGTTCGCGCAACTTCGGATGAACCCGGTTGATATCGTAAGCCGAAGTCGGCCACAGCATGACAACAATCACCAAGAGGACCAGGCCGCCCCCGACAATGAAAAGTTTTCGCGACACAGTTCGATGCGGTGCACTATCAAACACATACACCAAAGTCAACTGACGCTTCGCATCCCAAGAACCAGTTGTATCCATGGCGGATTCAACCAAAAGGGGTGTGCGGGCCGGGTCAAAACCAAACCACCGATTCTCGAGCCTATTGAGCATTGATAGGTTCCAATTAGGTCTTGATTAGCTTAGTCAAGTGGGTCGTGGCATCTTCACGCTGTTCGATTACCGCCGCGATCACGGTTTCCAAGGTCTCGGCGGGTTGACGCGCCAAATGCATCAACATATTGGCAATGGGGCATCCATCCGGGATGAATTTGAGCAGCCTTCGCCACAACTCGCCGCCCGATTGCAACATCCATGGTTCTAAATCGAGTTGATCGGCGACCGACAAGACGCGTTCGTACAACTGGTCGTCAAGCTGGTATAATCCGTGCAAACAAATCAACTCGGCAGCGGAACTGAATAGACGGCTGACGCCTGGCACAAGTCCAAAACAAAGAAACGTACAGGCTAATCCTCGAGTTTGGACGTCGTGGCGCTCAAGTCCTCGATTTTAGTACTGAACCCGCGCACTCTTCTCGACAAAGACCAGTTGGAAGGTTTATAGAATCAATTGTGAATCCCACTTCGTGTCGGCGTCCTACCGGGTATCACTTCGCTCGGGTGATCGTTTGCCTGGCCATGGCTTGGTTCGGACCCCTTGCATGGGCCGCAGGCAACTGGACGGACATTTCCGGTGATTTGATACGTAGTCTAACCAACAACGGCGCAAAGCCCGCATGGCCTGGCGGATGCTCCGGAGTCGTCGTCGATCGGTTGAATGGGGATGTGACGATCAAGGTCGTCGGATTGGGACTTTGGCGCAGTTCGGACAAAGGCGCCCACTGGCATCGCGTGGACAATGACACCATCTCGGGCCGCGACGAAACCGGCTGGGCAACGAGCGTCGACGCCAACAATCCCACTCGGATTGCCAGTTTTTCACTCGATGGGTCATCCGGCCTGTTCGACGGCGTCGCCTGGAGACCATTCACTACCTTGGGTCGCAACTGGGATTTTGGTTCGGTCGACTGGTCGGTACCCGTTCCCACGACGATCATCGCGGCGAAGCACGAGACGAATCCACCCGGTGAGGTCTATCTAACCCAAGACTGCGGCAAGGCGTGGAGAAGGCTATCGATTCACCTGTCAGATAAGCGGGAGCGCCCTTCCATGGTGGGTGCCCTCAGTTCCAGCGCTTTTGTTTACTGCAAGGGCGAGGGCATCCAACTGAGCAATGACTTCGGGGCCACGTGGTCCCTGGTTTCCACGGAAAATCCGCAAACGCGCGCCCCGGTATTCTTTAACCGCGCGCATTATTTGGGGAATGGCAGCGGTCTGCTCGTCAGCCGGGACATGGGAACCACTTGGAAACGGCAGGGTTCGTCCGTCGACATTTGGCTCGGGCCGTTTTTCGGAAGAAGCGAGAGTGAAATGGTCGTTGTTGGTAAGGACGGAGCTTTCAAATCGTTGGACGCCGGAGAGACCTGGAAAAAAATCGGCGACCTCAGGCCGAACGGGTCGGGCTATTCGTTCCAACCCAATTGGTTCGGCTGTTATGCATGGGATCCCGTCAACAACCTGCTTTACGCATCGGCGATGGGAAACTCTGTCTACAGGCTCGAACTCTGAAGTCCCTTCCTCGATGCAGAGTCCTTCCGAAAGAGCTCGAGGCGCGTCGGCATGGCGTGAAAGGTCGCCCCACCAGGCCCAACGGTTTCGCCTTTTGAGCAACTGGCTGAACTCTCACCTTACATGGTACGCTCATTTCCACTGCCTGCG
>CAIPFS010000395.1 GCA_903864375.1 uncultured Verrucomicrobiota bacterium | reverse complement strand
TGGCAGGTCATGGCGATGTACCGCCGGGAACCGTCCTCCTCCAGCACCGCCGAAAGTTCGCTCACCGCCAGGAGCCACTCTTCCAACTGCAGCGCCGTCTGGACCGCCGTGAGGCCGGCCTCCAGTTGATCGAACAAAGCCTCGATCGGGGCGATTTCATTCAGATCCAGGTCCGTCGGGACAAACCGGCGCGGACAATGGGGTGGCAACGAGCCAAACGGCAAAAGACTCATGGACGGACGATGCGGGACCGGGATTCCCACGGCAAGCGTGTCGCAGGGGGGAAATCAAAGAACGGCGAAGTCCGTTCGCGAAATCACAATGCCAATCCGGCGAAACCGCCGGAGGAATTCCGCATGGGACATCCGGGTGCGACCACTGATGGGGTCACCGACAATGACGCTTTCGTCGGTCACCCGGAAAACGCACATCCAATGATCGGCGATCAAACTGTAATTCAGCACCACCAGGGTGAGTCCGCACCGTCGCAACTCATCCAGACTATCGATCCGCCGGAGGGTGGCCTGAACCCCCTGTCGCCCAAACTGACGATTCAGGGTTTGAGCCAGGACGTCGGGAGGTGTTCCCGTCGCGGTGCTGGTCCGGGCTTGAACGGCAAGATCCCCTTCGTCGGCCCGAATCCGGACCCGGAGAAGAGCAGTCACCGCGGCCGCCGGGCCGCAGGTGTAGTCGGTGTGTTGTCGACACACGCCGTCGCGGTCGATCTGGGTTTTGAAGCTGCGCAGGTATTCCTGGTTGAACGCCGAGGCCAGGGTGGGCCAGAAGGTCACGTAAACCAGGGTGACAACGGTCAACGCCGACAGGGCCCGTCGGTCCCCGGGCTTGGGCAGCCTGGTCCGCAACGTCGTTAACAAACCCGCAACAGCGACACCCACCAGCGTGTAGCGCCAATGCCCAATCAATATCCACGAGAGGGTTGGATGCAGTGACAAATCCGGTCGGCGGACAAAAATCCCATAGCCGACCACCACGCCGAGCGGGATGATGTAGGCCAGCCACCAACCTGCGGACTCAAAGCGGGCGATGCGGCTGCAAATCCAGGCAGAAATCAGGCAGGCGAGGATGGCCACCAACGTTTCCAACCAGGGGTTCATTCGCGTGAAACGGTCGATTCAACCAGAGAAAGGATCCGGGTCGCACCAGCAGTCGGAAGTGGTTTGAACCGCTGCCCTTGCGCACGGGCGAAGGCGGTTGGACGTCCGGAGGACCAAGGCTTCCACCGAGCCGCAGGCCGTCCGAATCACATCCAATCCGAACAAGTCAAGTCCGTTGGCCATCGGCAGGACCGACTACGCGTGCTTGTGAGTCCGATGCGGGGACTTTTGGTGCGTGGGATGACGGTGGGTTTGACGCTGGGCCTTCGATTGGGCCTTGGTCAACATGGCCAGGGACGTAGTTGAAAAAGTCGGACTCTGCGGGGCACCCAACGCCAGCAGGCTGGTCAGGGCCGACACCACCACAACACGAACAATCGCTCCAGATTTCATCGAACGGTTTCCTTCCGGGAACCGACCCGTTGGGTATCGGAAAACAGCTTCATCGGTGCAGGACCACCCTGATGGTACCGACGGTTCCCCGACCCCACGAGGATTCAATTCCCTGCACCAATCTGTCAGTTCGCGAGCGGTTGTCGATGACGTTGGGATTTAAAATTTCCGGAAATAAAAGGATATTTCCGGGACTTTCCGCCAGGAGCCGGGAAACAACCGTTGAAAACGACCTCGACACCCCGGGGCGGACGGGGGTATTCCTCCCATGGAAATCCCCGAGTATGATGTTCCCCTGGAAGATACGCAGGTTCGGAGGGCGCAAATCCCCCGCTCGACGCGCGTTCACCTTGATCGAGCTGCTGGTGGTCATTGCCATCATCGCCATTCTTGCGTCGATGCTACTGCCGGCTCTGGCCAAGGCCAAAGGAAAGGCCAAACAGACGGCCTGCATCAATAACCTGCGCCAGATTGGTATCGCCTTGAACATGTATCTGACGGACTACAAGGCGTATCCGGGAAGTGGCTCGACCGCCGGCAACTATTATTATGTCTGGCCGGTCCGGCTGTTCAGCCAGATGGGAACCAATCGAGCCAGTTTCTATTGCCCTTCGGCTCCTCCGAACGCGGCGTGGGACACCAACGTCAACAAAACCCTGGGAGGCATCGGCCCCGACGGAAAACGGGATCCGTGGGCCATCACCAGCGCCTCGAGATTTTCCCTTGCCTACAACGATTGGGGCCTGGACCTCGGGCATAATCCACAACTGGGTCTGGGCGGCGACGTGGATGGCGGAGCCTACAAAGGCGTCGTCAAGGACACCGCCGTGGTGTCACCCTCGGAAATGATCATGTTGGGAGACAGTCAGGCCCAGCAGAAAAACTACAGTTGGGAAGCCAATCTGGATCCGACCCAGACGGACCAGTGGCCCTCCAACCGCCACAGCCGAAAAACCGACCTGCTGTTTGCGGAAGGCCATGCGGAAACAGCCCAAAGGGGCAAGGTGATTGATTCAACCAAAAACGCCCCGTGGCGGTCTCGTTGGAACAACGACAACCAACCGCACAACGAGATTTCGTGGACCGTGGATCCCAAGCTGGAGGCGATCTTGAATCCCTAGCGGGGTCAGGCACATCCTCAGAGCGAAATGAACTACCGTTTCCATCCCATCCGCCACCTCAGAAACGGGTTTACGTTGATCGAGCTGTTGGTGGTCATCGCCATCATTGCCATCCTCGCCGGTATGTTGCTGCCGGCCCTGTCCAAGGCCAAAGAGCGGGCGAACCGCGCCAAATGTCTTAGCAACCTTCACCAATTCGGCCTGGCGGTTCAGTTGTACGCCGATGACAATCGGGATTTTGTCCCTCCCATCGAAGGCACCTCCAATTGGGCCTGGGATCTGCCCAATCCCACCGTGACAAACATCATGAAGTATGGACTGCAGCGGCATTCCTTCTTCTGTCCTTCGGGTTGGGCCCAGGACAACGATGAACTCTGGGTTCTCTGGGCAAGGAACAGCGGCTTCCGCCCAACCGGTTACAGCTATGCCTTCAAGGGAATCGGCTCCATCAAGCCGGACTATCAAATCACCAAACTGACCGCATTAAAGACGAATGCCTCGGATGCGGTGATCGTGGCCGACTCGACCATTTCCCAGGGGGCCATCGCCGATTCATCCGGCAAATACAAGAATGGAGGGACATTCGAAAAGGTCATTGGAGGGGCCTCCAAGCCACATCGCACCAGCCATTTGGAGAAAAAGCTTCCAGCGGGAGGAGATGTCGTGACGGTGGATGGACATGCCGAGTGGCGATCCTGGCGGGTCATGATCATGCGTTCGTCGGGTTCACCGGAATTCTGGTGGTGAACATGAGCTGCCCCGACTTGATGCACTTGGCGCGGGCGCGAGGACTGGGGAGAGTCGCCGGCCTGCTCCTCTGTTTGGTCGCGGCCATCGGATGTCGGAAAGCCGAACCCAAGGATGCGCCATCAGCTCCGATCTCAACCCCTGAATCCGCCAATTCCGATCCTTTGGCTCGTCCGGCTGCCCCGACCGTTGCGGAAACGGTTCCTGCTCCGGAAGCCGTGCTGGCAAAATTAGCCGGGGATCATTCGAATCCTTATCTGGCCAACAACGCGAAGGCCGCCTTGGAAGCCTGGAATCGACGGGACTACGATCAGTCGGTGGTTTACCTTCAAACCCTCCTCAATCTCCGCCTGACCCCGGATCAGCAGGCGCAGGCCATGGCGGCGGTGGGCGGCATCCGCGAAGGGCTGGACAGGGCCGCCCAGAGCGGGAGTGCCTCCGCCAAAGCCGCCCTCACCCGCCTGAGCACGATGAGTGCTCCGTGATCCCCTCAGAAGGATGATTCAGATTTCTTAGAGTCTGTTACCGGCCAATCATTCAGAGCATTTGCAAGTTTACGGGGAACCTGGCACTGCGCTGGCTTAGCATTGGTCTCTGGCAATGACTTTTCGTCGGATTGCTTTCCTTGTTGCAGTTGCCGCCCTGCCCGGCTGGCTGACGTCACTCGCCGCCGACCTGCTCTGGTCGCCCCTGCACGAGCCGTCGGCAGGTGGCTGGATCACGTCGCTGGCCGTTTCACCGCATGATCATAGCCGGGTCCTCATCGGCGGCGACATCCTGGGTATCGGCCTCAGCGAGGATCGCGGCGTGTCGTGGCAGGGCACGTTCGGCCTGAAGAATTGGGAAATCGCCGACTTCACCTGGCATCCAACGGACCCCAACGTCGTCTGGGCCGGGACCATGGGCGGCCTCTACCGGAGTCAGGATGGCGGACGGAACTGGGCCTCCGTGCGAACCGGATTCCCGCCGCCCGATGCCGGCAAGTATTCCACACCAATCCAAAAGGTGCTGTTCGACCCGAACGATGCCACCCATCTGCTGGCCTTCGGGGGAAACCACCGGGAATACGGTTCACCCGGCACGCCCGACTACGGCGCGGTGTGGGTCAGCAGGAACGGCGGCACGGATTGGAAACGACTCGGTGCCATCAAGGCGGGCGGCAACGTGATGGCCGCCGCATTTGCAGCCGGGAGTTCGACAAAGCTCTATGCGGTCGTGAATGACGCGGGCGTGTCCGTCAGCGAGGACGGGGGAACGAACTGGGTCTACAGAAATGCCGGTCTTCCGCATCTGCATGCCAAGGATTTGGTGGCACATCCGGTCCTTGCTGACACCCTTTACGTGGCCCTGTGGAACGCCCCGCTGCCCGGCGGCGGCTACACAGCGGGCGGCATCTGGTGGAGCACGAATGCCGGGGTCAGTTGGTCGCCCCGAAATTCCGGCATCCGCCAGAACACCGGGGCCACCGATTACTTCGTCACGCGAATGAAGGCACTTGCGATTTCGCCGGTGAATCCATCGCGCCTGGTCACCTCTGATGTGGCGTTCGATAACGCGGGAATTTATCTGAGCGGCAATGGCGGATCCACATGGTCGAAGCGGTCCGTGACCCCCGTGTTCACTTCTTCCGGCGCAAACTACACGGGCATCTCCGCCGACCCGACCGACGCCAATACCTTCTACGCCTACCAGAGTGAATATTGCGTGCGGACGACCAACAATGGCGCGACCTGGACGGATGTGACTTCCGTCCGTCCGGCGGGTGCCGCCGGTGTTCGCGGACGGGGTTATGCGGGATGGGTCTGCACCCAGTTTGCCTGGCATCCTCTCGATCCAGAGCGCTCCATGTTCACGGCCCTGGACCACGGGTTCGGTCACCAAAGCCGCGACGGTCTCAACTCCTGGCAACGCGGTGCGGGGTTGCCGCAATACCAGGGTGCCTCAGATATCGCCTGGACGACCAACGACACGCTCTATCTGAACTGCGGCCAGTTCGGAAGCTTCAGCGGCGTGGCCCGGAGCCGCGATGGTGGGGCGAATTACCAGATGCTCATCGGATCGTCCGTCGGGCTCCCGGCAGGCGGACAGCCCGTCGGCATCCACGCTCTTCTGGATGAGCCGGCGCAGGTGTGGGCGGTCGTCGGGGGAAAACTCTGGCATTCCGGCGACGGCGGCGATCACTGGACCAACCAGCCGTGCGGGACGGATCCTCGCTGGATTGCCCCCGATCCACGAGATCTTCGGAAGTTCTTCATCAGTACCAGGGACGGCGTGTACGCCACAACCAACCGCGGCGCTCAGTTCGCCAAAATGACCGGCTCGCCCACCGAGGCCCAGCGACTCGCGGTGGACGTCCTGGGCCGGGTCTATGCCCTGCCCTGGCGCAATGACAAAACCGGCGGCTTGTGGCGGTACGCAACGAACCAATGGTCGCGCCTGCGCAACGACAAGTTCCTGGCCTGTGTCGCCATTGATCCGGTGAATCCCCGACGCCTGATGGCGGGCAGTAACGACGATCCTTACCACGACGAACAATACGCCACCGGCATCTGGACCAGCGAAGACGATGGGGTGACCTGGCGGCAGCAAAATGGCGGTCTCGCCCAACTGCGGGTGGAGTGCGTGACCGTGGACCCGCACGATCCGGATCTCTGGGTGCTGGGTACAGAGGGTCGCGGCTTCTTCGTGACGCGATGGTCCGGCCTGACCATCCGGGCCGAATCATCCCGTCCAACCTGGCGGCTGGTTGGCCCCATAGGCGAACCGGTGCGGTTGGATGTCACCGCTGATTTCTCGGGTTGGTCTCCCATCACCACGACATCACTGCCACCCCATGGCCTGCTGATCGCGCCGTCCCTTGCCGCGGACCACGCCTTTTTTCGCGGCGTTCTAAACCCCTAGAACGTTTCTGCCAGAATTCTCCGTCAGCAAGGGTCTATTGAGAGCCGGTTTCATGGAGTTGTCTGCTCCTTCGAGGAGCGTTGCACCGATTGGCCACGGGTGTTTAGGATCACCCGGAATGCCATTGTCATGACATGAACCCGATCAGCAGCAACCGCATCGCTCAAAGGGTGGCAATTGCGGCAACAGCGCTGGGAGTGTGGGGAACCCTGGTGCTCCTGTTTGCCGTTCCCCTCACCTTGACCAATCCCGCTTCATGGCGCGAGGCGGTTCGCTTCGGTGGGTCTTTCTGGGCACTGTGGCTGCTATTCCTGCCTGCCACGGCATGGCTCTCTTTTTCCTTTCCCATCGAACGACAACGCCTGCTTCGAAATGTCGAAATTCATGTTCTGGCCTGCCTCTTGATTGTCGCCGCCAACCGGGCCGTCTTTCGCGTGGTTCGAGAGGTCTTTCCCCGTCCGGAACCTTCGGAAACAACACCGAGATTGCCCGTTTCACCAATGGACGAACCTGGACCGCCCAGTGGTTTCGGCGTGTTTCTTGGTTTCCGCGCCGTTCTGGATATTCTGGTCTACTGGTCCCTGGTCGGGGCTTGCCAGGCCATCGCGCATTTTCGAAAGTCGCAGGAGCGGGAGCGACGTGCGACCGAATTGGAGACGAGGCTCGTTCGCGCCAAACTGCAAGCGTTGCGCATACAGATCCATCCGCACTTTCTGTTCAATACACTCAACTCGATTGCTGCGCTGGTTTATATCCGTCCGCGGGCAGCCGATGAGATGCTGGGCGACCTCAGCATACTGCTCCGCCGCAGTCTCGATTCGATGGAGGAACAGGAGATTCCCCTGAGGGATGAGCTCGATTTTATCGGAATCTATTTCGGCATCGAGCGACAGCGTTTCGGTGGACGACTCCAGCTGGAACAGAGCGTTCCGGATGAATTAAGGAATGCCCTTGTTCCGGCGTTGCTGCTCCAGCCGTTGGTGGAGAACGCCATCCGCCACGGTATCGAACCGCAGCGGGGACCGGGACTCGTTTCGATCGAAGCCAAACAGGATGGTCTGGATTTGCACCTTATTGTTCGAGACAACGGCAGGGGCTTGCCCGACGGGGACTCCAGCCATCCCGAACGACTTGGAATCGGTCTGACCAATACCCACGCACGGCTACAGCTGCTCTACGGCCAGAACCAACATTTCTCCTTTGGAAGGGCTGAACCCCAGGGTTGTCGTGTTGATCTTCGCCTTCCCCTGCACCGGAAGCCGATGCAACTTCCCTCCGTTTCAATCGAGTCCGCTGTATGAAAATCCGGGCGTTGATCGTGGATGACGAGCCGCTGGCCAGGCAGCGTGTTCGCCTGCTATTGGATGAAGAACCGGATGTGGAGGTCGTTGGGGAAAGCCGGGATGGATTTGAAGCGGTGGTACAAATCCAGGCGACCCGGCCGGACCTTGTGTTTCTCGACGTGCAGATGCCGGAAATGGACGGATTTGAGGTGTTGAGGCGAGTGCCGCAGGCAATGCCGTCCGTCATCATCTTCACCACGGCTTATGATCAGCACGCTCTTCAAGCCTTCGAAGCGCACGCGCTGGATTACCTTCTCAAGCCGTTCAAGCCCACCCGGTTCAAGGAAACCGTGCAGCGGGCGAGGAATCTCCTTTCGGACAAACATGCCCTTACCAACGCCAGCCGGCTTCTGGCTCTTCTAGGTCAGGCACCGGCACCCGCCGCCCAGCTCACGCGATTGGCTGTCAAAACCCCGGGAAAGGTGTGCTTTGTCGAGTTGGAACAGATCCAAACCATTGAGGCTGCGGGAAAATATGCCGTGGTGCATACCGGCAAGGAGAATCACGTCCTGCGCGAAACCATGGGTTCGCTGGAATCCCACCTCCCCCCGCAACGGTTCCTGCGCATCAACCGCTCGGTCATCGTCAACATCGACCAGATCCGGGAGCTACAACCGATGTTCAAGGGCGAGAATCGGGTGATACTCAAGAATGGCAAGAGCTACCCCACCACGCGTCCCATTCGTGAACTCCAACAAAAGCTGGAATTCCAGTAGTCCCTGAAAATGAATCGCTGAATGCGCAGAGCATCAGGGATGATTGTCGGAGTCGGTTGTTCAATCCCGATTGCTGGCGTTTGGCACCACATTTTTCAGCCTCCGTTCCAAATCGAAGGGCGGCTCCCGGAAAGTCGCGCACGATGGCGGCGTGAAAAACAGTTCGACGCCTGATCCAAGCCGCGGAAAGCCATGAAGGCAAAATACCCATTTGCAGCAATAGCCGCTGCGCTCGCCCTTGGCGGACTATGGCTCGGGCGGACGGCGTGGCGCCATTCGACCACGGACATCGGCGAAAACGGGACCAACGGCCCGGCAAAGCCCGCCCAGAGGCTTCAACCGCCCGATCCGAATCGACGGTTTCAGGATTTGACCCCGGAACAACGGGTCCAGCGTGCGAGACAACCCCAGGATATCGGAGGATGACGCATCACCACTGAAACGCACCATCAAGCGTCACAGAATGACAACCTTCTCCAGGAATCAGCCTTCACACCGTAGCGCAGACATTCCTGTCTGCCTTTTCGCCGACGTTCCTGTCGGCCGCACCATGCGATATCCCGACGCTCTCCGGGTCGCCCGAAGGCCCGGCAGGCCTGGAGGCCCGCGATACAGCAGGTTTGGAAACCTGCGCTACATCCCCTGGCCGCCGCAACGCTCGTCCGATCCATTTTCTCAGTTCACCCCCAATTTTGGAGGTCATTGCAGCCAATGAAGACGCCCTCACACCGTAGCGCAGACATTCCTGTCTGCCGTTTCGCCGACGTTCTTGTCGGCTGCTCCATGCCAGGTCCCGCGCCTTCGCCGCGGAGGGATGACAAACCGGCGGTTGCAGGGCATCCGTG
>CAIPFS010000394.1 GCA_903864375.1 uncultured Verrucomicrobiota bacterium | reverse complement strand
ACCAAATCCCGGGCGAAGACCTCAACGTTGGATGCAAAAAAGAATCAAATCGTTTTGATCACGACCGAACCGGTACCGCCTCCGGCGGGTTCTCCGCCCGAGTCCGCCCCTTCTGCTCCCGGTGGTCCCGACGGACAGCGGCGCGGAGGAGGGCGTGGCGGACCCGGTTTCCTGGATATCCTGGTGGTCGGCAGGTAATTTGGTGGGACACGTTGGAGGGTGGCGTGGCGTGGCGTGCCTCGGGCTCAATCGAACGGTGACGCCCGGGAGCGAAACGACGGCACGTCTCGCTCGCGTTGTGGACTCCGGATCAATCAGCGCCGCCTGACGGACGGTGACGAAAGGGCTGTATCGCCACCGTGATCCGCTAGCTGCCGCACGCCAGTCGGCGGTACCTCTCCTTGTCGAGAACCCCTTACTGGACCGACCTGATCTCAATCAATCGGGCGGAATGCCCGGGCAGGTCCTTGATCTCATAGGTTCCGGAATGGATGCCGAGATCCGTGCCGCTCCAGAGTTCCGTCAGTTGGGACCGATGGGGCAGGGAAAGGGAGCGCTCGACCGGCGTATCCCCCCAATTGAAGACTGAAACCACCCGACGGTCGGTCAGAGTCGTCACGCCGACCTCGAATCGATCGTCATTGAATCGTGCACACCTGCCGGTGGGCGGTGTCAGTTTCTTCAGCATTTCCACGCGATGAGGCGTCAGTTGGGTCAGGTCATCGCCGCTCAACAGCATTCCCCCGGTGGCGTAAATCCAGGTGGCATGAAACTGATATTCATTGTCCGGGACATTTCCCTGGGTCACCAGATGGCCGCCGGCATCGACGATGTCCTTGGAACCAGAATCCCTCAGGACCACGCAATCGGGGTCATTCCACCAAAGCCGGCCATTCTGCCAGCCCCGCAGGAGATTTTCACGGCCAATGCCTGCAAAACTTGACCAGGAACGATCGATGTCGAGCGAACTGCGTGAACCGTGGATGAGTCCAAGAGACGGCCAGAGTGGATGATTGCAGCCCAGCAGCAGAGCATCACCGGAGCCACGCCGGATGGCTTCCATTCCGCGCCGATAGGCTTCGATGCGGGTGGCCTTGGGATCGTGGTGATGGCCCCCTGGGAGTGTTCCCCAGTAATTGGCATCCAGCTTGAAATAGGTGCAACCCCAATCCTGCCGCAGGGTTCGGAAGAGGTCCTCGAGAAACTTCTGTGCCTCGGGATGGGTTCCATCCAGGGCGTACCAGGGACCCAACCGCCATCCGCCGAATCCCACTTTGTCCGAACGGAGCGGCTTGCCCTGGTCGTCCTGAACGAACCATTGCGGATGCTCCTGGAATAGTCGCGATTCGGCGCTGGCGATAAATGGTGCCACCCACAGTGCCGGTTCAAAGCCGCGTTCCCGGATTTGCTTGAGAACCCCCTGCACGCCGCCGCCAAACGCCTTGCCGGTTTCCAGCCAGTCGCCCATCCACGGTTGATAGCCGTCGTCGATTTGGATGTACCTCAAGGCTGGTAGATTGTGGGCAATCCATTCCAGGTTGGACGTGATATTGGCGGCGGTGACCGAGGGGCCGAAGCAGTACCAGGAGCACCAACCCGTGGGAACGGGGTCATGCAGAAGACGCGGATGGTTCCGTTGGATGTCGGTGGCGAGGTCCTGGTAAAGCTGGTCGCGATCGTTCCCACGGTCGAATCGCAGTTCCTCCAGCTCCCAAGTCTGGCCCGGAGCGATCGCGAGGTCTTCCGTATCGATCACCGCCTGCAACTGGGTCGCATTGAACTGAAATTTTCCACTGAAGCGTCGGCAGGAGGAAAATCCGGCGAGCAACCGGTCCGTTCCGATCGGTGCGAGAGTCAGAAGACCGTAGACTGTCCGGAACCCCGGGGGTTCCGGCAATCGGTAGTGGCCGCGGTCGGTGTACGCTCCCACGTCGGTGGGTTGGGCCAGTGTGCCGGACGTTTGAGACAACATCTGAAAGCCTTCACCGTAGACGGGTGTGGCTCCCGGGAGTCCATGGTCGATGGCGAACAAGACCACCTCATGCACCCGCACGGGATCCGGTCCCCGGTTGCTCAACCGGGAGTGGCATGCCCCGCCGGTCCACTCGTGAGACAATTTCAAGTGGCTCGTGTCAGCTCCTGCGGTACCGATGACCTGTGCGTGCAGATTGGAGCGCCCGTTTTCCAGGAGGCTGCGGACGGCATCGGCCGGATCTTGTGCCGCCTTGGCCCGGCATAAAAGCCCCAGGAACAGGAGCAGAATGATCCAGCGTGCGAGGGGAGTCCGACGAGCGGGCGCGAAGGTGGATGAGCCGGGGAACACGGGACACAGGTTGCCGGGACCTGCCGGCGGCGGAAAGCTGGAATTAAGTCGGGAATACAGCTGCTCCGTAGCCTTCCCCGGAGATTCCGCTAAAATGGAATCATGAACGGAATCGGAACAGGTTTTGCATGGAGGGGACTTTCATGGGGTCATGTGCTGGTGGCCCTTTTGCTGGGATGCACCGGACAGGCGGGGACTGTCCGGATGGATGCCTCGGACGCGCCAGACGCCAAGGCCTGGTCCGAGTCCGCGACCCAGCTGGCCCGAGAGTGGTATCCACGATTGGGAAATCTTTTGTCGTCTTCGGACCTGGTGCGGCTGCCGGACGTCACCATCCGGCTATCGACAACCTATGCCGGGGTGGCCGCAGCGTCGGGCACCACGATTGAAATGTCGGCCAAGCGGGTGGTGGAGTTGCCCGACGACAGCCGGGGCGTGGTCATTCATGAGTTGGTCCATGTGGTCCAGGCCTATCCCGGCGGAAGCGAGGGATGGCTGACCGAGGGCATCGCTGATTACCTGAGGTGCGCCGTGTATGAAGCCCTGCCCCTGGAACAATTTCCGAGGTCCGACAAGGAACAAGGCTACCGGGATTCCTACAAGGTGGCTGCGGGATTTCTCCTCTGGCTCGAGAGCGGTCCAGCACCAGGAATCGTGCGGCAGGTCAATGCAGCACTGCGGAAGGGGACCTACCGGGAGTCCGTCTTCAAGGAGCGCACCGGACGCGAACTCGATACGCTTTGGAATGAATATCGGGCCGTTTTTGCCCGTGCGACCCCCCTTCCGTCGGTCACCCGTCTTTGGCGGCATGCCAAAGGCAGCTTTGAACTCCAATCCGACGGAACCTGGGGTGAATTTGAAGGAGGTAAGAAAATCTGGACGTTTCAAGAGGTGGGGCGGAGCTCGAGCCAGATTGAGCTGCTGGACAAGAGCCGGAATCTGCGTCTGCGACTTCTGGCCCGTGAAGTCCGCCTGGGGAACAGCAACGGCTGGTCCGTCCTGTACCGCGGCGAATGGGTCGCGAATGAGTAGCGGTGTCATTTTTCGACTTCGACCCCCTTTCGCGAGTCAATCCACGTTGGATGGCGGGCTGCCTGATTTGCTGGCCGGGTCTGGGACCCCATCAGCGAGCGGCGGCGGACGACCGTCGACGACCGGTCAGCTCTCCCCCCGAAAGTCGCAGGTCCTGCTTGTCCTTGGCCTGTGGCTGGACCAAGTTTCCCGAAACTTGCGTCCTCCCGGGTGAATTCCCTCATCAGCGCAGACTTGTTGCGTCGGCTCGAGCAGTTGCAATTGCTCGCCGTACGGCGCTCGAAAAGCTCTCTGAAGGGAGAGCGACGCAGCCGTGCCCGCGGACTGAGTGTCGAATTCGCGGACCATCGGAATTACGTCCTGGGCGATGACCTCCGCTATCTCGACTGGAATCTGCTCGGGCGGCTCGACCGGTTGTTCCTCAAGCTTTACGAGGAGGAACGGGAACTTCCGGTCCGGATTTTCCTCGATGCCAGCGAAAGCATGTCGTTTGGGACCCCCACCAAGTTTGATTTTGCCCGGCAGGTGGCGGCAGGAATCGGCTATGTGGCGCTGTGCGGCTTTGATCGCGTGGGGGTGTCGATTTTTCCAGATGCATCCGCCTTGCGGCTCGGCCCCGGGGAAATGAGCCCTGAAGCTGCGGCCCGGGGGGCGCTTCGAGCGGTTCGGGGGCGCAAATCGTCGCTGGGGTATTTCCAGAATCTGAACACCCTGCATTGCGGGGGGGCCGCCCAATTCAACGCGGCACTCCGGCGCGGAGCCCTGGAAGCACGTCAGGCCGGAGTGGCCGTGGTGTTGAGCGACTTTTTGGACCCGGAAGGCTATGAAGAGGGCCTCAAGGCGCTGGTGGGACGCGGTTTTCAGGTTTATGCCGTCCAGATTCTGGCCCTGGAGGAGCTGAACCCGACCGCCTTCGGCGATTTGCGGTTGGTCGACTCCGAAACCGGTCGCGAGCAGGAAGTGACCTTCGGGAAATTTCGTCTATCGGCGTATCAGGCGTCCGTGGAGCGCTACATCCAGCGGTTGCGGGAGTACTGCAAGGGGAAGGGGATCGCCTTCTTCAGTGTCGCTTCCACTGCCGATCTCGGCGATCTCCTCCTGCGACAGCTCAGGGCCTCGGAGGTGTGGCAATGAACTTCCTTTCGCCGTGGGGATTTGCCTTTGGCGCCGTGCTTCCAGTCGTCATCGGCTTCTACCTGCTCAAACGAAAACGGGTCGTGAGGGTGGTTCCCAGCACGTTGCTCTGGCAACGGTTTCTTGCGGAGAATCAGGCGAATTCACCGTTCCAACGGCTCCGAAGTCAGGCCCTCCTCTGGCTGCAATTACTCCTGCTGGCCCTGGCGATTCTGGCGCTGGCCCGGCCTTATTTTTCCGGAACGGCGGGGAAATCCTCCCTTCAGGTCATCATTCTCGACGCCAGTGCCTCCATGCAGGCGACCGATGAATCGCCCAACCGGTTTGCCCGGGCTCAAACGGAGGCTCTGAAACTCGTGGATGGATTGAAGACCGGCTTCGGTTCGCAAAGTCAGCAGATGTTGGTCCTTTTGGCCGGGGCGGTGGCCGAGGTCCGGCAAAGCGCCACCTCGGATCGAGGGGCGTTGCGCCGGGCCATTCTGTCAGCCAAAGCCACCGATTCCTCGACCCGGCTGGGGGATGCCTTGCGCGTCGCGGAAAGTCTGACCCGCGACCTGCCGGACTCCGAAATCCACCTGTTCAGCGATGGGGCCGGCGTCGACCTTCAGGAATTTGAGCATCATGATTTGCCCCTGCAATTTCATCGGGTTGGAACGCGCTCGGAAAACGCCGGCATTGCCTCCCTGGATGTCAAAGTGAGTCCGGAGGATCCCAGCCAGCGGGCCATTTTCACCAGTGTGGTCAACCATGGCAGCAAGCCGCTGATTTCAACCCTGGAACTTCGATTCAACGATCAGTTGGTGGAGACCAAGCCGCTCGAGGTTCCCGAGGGCGCCACCACGCCGGTGGTTTTTCTCGCGCGTCAGGGTGAGGATGGTGTGTTTCGTGTGAGTCTCCCGCTGGCTGACGACCTTGCGGCGGATAATCAAGCCCAGGCGGTCAGCCTGTTGCCCCGACCCATTCATGTCGGATTGGTCACACGAGGGAACCGGTTTCTGGAAAAGGCGCTGGCCGCCGCCTCTCCATTGGTGGAGGTCCAGGTGCTGGCCGATTATCGGGCGGCGGATCCCCGTTTTGACCTGACGGTTCTGGACGATGTGACTCCGACGGTGTGGCCCTCGGGCAATGTTCTGGCGTTTCATGTGGCGGCGACCAACTGGTTCGACGGACCGCCCACGGTTCTTGAAGGTCCCTCCATCGTCGATTGGCGAAATACCCATCCCCTCCTGCGGTTTGTCGGCTTTGATACCGTGCAGGTGGCACAAAGTCTGGCGGTCAAGGCTCCGGGATGGGCGATTCCCCTGGTGGATTCCCCGCAGTCACCCCTGATTCTGGCAGGTGAATTGGGACGGCAACGCCTGATCTGGGTTGGCTTTGATCTCCTGCAAAGCACGTGGCCGTTGCGACTCGGTTTTCCCATCTTCATCGCGAACGCGGTGCAATGGTTGAATCCGGCCACGGTGGCCGCCCATCGCGCGTTTCTGCACCCGGGGGATTCGATTCGTCTGCCGCTGGCCAACCCGGCAGATGAACAATCGGGTTCGACCCAGGGAGAGCAGGCGGAGGTGATTCGGCCCGATGGCCAGCATGTCACGCTTTCTTCGGGGGCTCAGGCCCGGGAGGTGGTCTACGGTTCAACCGAAATGCAGGGGATTTACCAGTTGAGGGTGGGAACCAATCGCACGGAATTTGCCGTCAATCTGCTCGATCCCGCGGAAAGTCGGATACTCCCGGGGGAGGCGCTCACCATCGGGCGTCGGGGAACCGTTCTGCCTGCGGCACTGAAGCGAGCCAATCTCGAATCCTGGCGCTGGTTCGCAGTGGCGTCCCTGGGAATTGTTTTGTTGGAGTGGTGGTGGTTTCACCGTCGGACGGCCTAGGTCATGACCAGCGCCGAATCATCCACAGGTTTCGTTGTCCGTTGCTTCCGGAGAGTACTGGGCCTCAGCCGTGGCCGTATCTTGTTGGCCCTGGCGACCGGGGTTCTGTTTTTTGGTGGTTGCTCCCTTTTGCTTCAATCCCGGGCAGATTCGGACGAATCGTTTGTGGTGCTGTATTGTGCGCAGGATGAAGTCCTGGCCGAGCCGTTGCTGGAGGAGTTCATCCGCCGGACCGGATGCAAGGTCCGGGCGGTCTACGACAGTGAGGCCGTGAAAACCGTCGGCCTGGCCAATCGATTGCTGGCTGAACGATCTCATCCGGCCGCCGACGTCTTTTGGGGGAATGAAGAATTCCGAACCCGCCTGCTGGCAAGCCAGGGGGTGTTCGCTTCGTCCAACGGATGGTCGGCGTTTGGAACCCGGACCCGTCGGTTGGTCATCAATACCAATCTGTTGTCCGCCATCGATGCCCCGAAATCCCTGACCGAGGTCACCAATGCCCGATGGCGGGGTCGGGTTTCGCTGGCCTATCCTTCCTTTGGCACGACCTCGACCCACTTCATGATCCTCAGGGCCGCGTGGGGGGCCGACCGATGGGCGGATTGGTGCCAGGCATTGGCGGCAAATGCACCGTGGATCGAGGAGGGCAACTCCGGGGTGGTGGCGCGGGTGGGGAGGGGGCAGGCTGTGCTGGGGCTCACCGACTCGGATGACATCGCTGCGGGAAAGCGGGAGGGACTGCCGGTGATGGAGTTGCCAGCAGACAGGTGGAGCCTGGCCATGCCCAATACCGTGGGTATTGTTGCCGGTGCCCGGCATCCCCGACGGGCAGAGGAGCTCCGGCAATTCTTGTTGTCGCCGGTGGTCAGTCAGCGGCTCATCGCGGCGGGGGGATTGGATGCGGCGGAAGCCACTGCGGCGGGGATCACGCCGGATTGGAAGCGGGTGCTTCAAGACTGGAAGGTGACCTCGGAGGAACTGGAGAAACTCTTTCGGCGATGAGCGAAACCCTCTTCCTCCATTCCCTCCTGGTCGGTTTCGGGGCAGTGGTCTTCTCCAGTCTTTTTGGTGTGCTGGCAGCCATTGTGGCGTGGGCACTTCCCGGTTGGGGTCGACGGATTGCCGGAACGATGACACTGACCAGCCTGCTCCTTCCGCCATTCCTTCTGGCCAACGCCTGGTTGGGTTGGCTGGCTTCCTGGAGAGCGGTTCAATCGCCAGAGGCTGTCGAATGGGCGAATCTCCCCCTGACCGCCGCGGCTCTGGCCGGTCTCCTCTGGCCCATTCCCGCCCTGCTGGCCGTTCAGGCTCTTGATCAGATTCCGGGCGTTCAATTGGAAATGGAGCCCCGTCTTGTGGGCTGGCGTTTGTTGCGATGGCTGGTCTGGCCATCCGTCCGTCCCGGTTTGCAGGCCTCGGCACCCCTGCTTCTGGCCCTCGCTCTGTCCAATTTCACCCTGCCAACCCTCTTTCAAGTGAGGGTTTTTACCGAGGCCTTCTGGGTCCGATTCAATACCCGGCTGGATGCCTGGGATGCCCTGAGCGTGGCTTGGCCTCTCCTCATCCCTCCCGTCCTTCTTGTTCTTCTGCCGCGTCCCCGGGCCTTCCGTCTCCCGGTTTCCCAATTCCCGGTTCCATCGAATCTCATCCGCCAGCGCCTGGGGCTTTGGTTCCACGTGTTGATGCTTCTGTTTTGGGGATGGTTGGGATTGGTGCTTTGGGGGCCGTTGTTCAGCCTCCTGACGGCGGAGCGCACCTGGACCGAACTGCCCGGTGCGGTGGCGGCGGGACAGACGGCCTGGGGCAATTCCCTTTCGACTTCCCTCGTTCCCGCCAGCACGGTGGTCGTTCTGGCCCTGGTCTGGGTGGCCCGGCAGCGACACCCCCGCGGCCCACGTCTTGGTTGGTTGTTGTTTTTGATGCCGGGGGTATTCCTCGGGGTGGTGGCGATTCCTGTGTTCAATCGACCCGTCTTTTTTGCCTTTTATCAGTCGGTTGGAATCCAATGGTTGATGTTAAGCCTTCGATATTGGCCTCTCGCCTGGGCTGTTGTTGCTGCGAGTTCGGGAACGATGGGTGGGCCCGTCCTGGATGCCGCCCGATTGGCGGGAGCCGGTGCCTGGAAACGGTGGTGGGTCGGCTGTTTTCCCCGCCTGTACCGACCGGTCGCAACAATCTGGATGGTCATCGTGTGTCTCTGCCTTTGGGACGTCGAATCGGTGATCCTGGTTCAGCCGCCCGGAGGGGAAACCCTGGCCCTCCGGATTTTCAATCTTCTGCACTATGGCCATGCCACCCAGGTTCAGGCGCTGGCGCTGGTGCTTCTCGCCACCGCGCTGACACTGGTGGGCCTCCTGGCATTGGCCGTCCATTGGCTTGGACCCCGGGCACCCCGGGAGTCAGCCGGGTGCCCGTCGCTTTCCATCGTTCGACATGCCGGGATTCTGGGCTGCGCCTGCCTGCTGGCGGGATGTCATTCCCATTCCAGCGGCGATACCACGTCCATCCAGAGCTCCGTGTTTACCGCGGTCCAGGTGATCGGCAGCCGGGGAACCGCCCCGGGTCAGTTCAATAAACCCCGTTCGCTGGTCTGTGATCGGGAGGACAACCTCTACGTTGTCGATATGACGGGTCGGGTACAGAAGTTTGATCCGGACGGGAAATGGCTGCTGCAATGGCAGATGCCACAAACGGACCTCGGGAAACCCAAAGGGATGGGGCTCGATCCCGACGGTCATATCCTGGTGGTGGAACCCCATTATCAACGGATCAATCATTTCTCGACCTCGGGACAGCTCCTTGCCCAATGGGGTAAAAAAGGCACCCAACCGGGCGAAATGATTTTGCCCCGCTCGATTGTCGTCACCTCCAGGCGAGAGTATCTGGTCAGCGAATACACCGTGGTGGACCGCATTCAGCGCTTCACTGTTTCAGGGTTCGGGTCTCCTGGCAGCGGACAACCCCTGGGTGGCCAGCCCGGTCCGATCGTTCCTTTTCATTTGGAGGGATTTTGGGGGGAACCAGGCTTGAAACCGGGACAATTCAACCGTGCGGAGGGCATGGGCATTGATGCTCACGATCAGGTTTACGTCGCGGATTCCTGCAATCATCGCATTCAGATATTCAGTGCGGACGGACGGTTGATCCGCACCCATGGTCATGCCGGAAAAACTGCGGGGGAGTTCAGCTATCCGTATGACATCAAGGTGGATGGTGACGGTCGGCAATACGTATGTGAGTTTGGCAACAGCCGGATCACCGTTCTGGATGCCGGCGACCGGGTCATCGAGGTCCTGGGTGGCCCAAACGGGGGAGCGGACCCGGGTCAGTTTGCCAATCCCTGGTCGATCGCTCTGAATTCGGCCGGTGACCTCTATGTGGCCGATTCTCAAAACCATCGGGTGCAAAAATTTCTCAGCCGACGGCGCTCCCCGGTGCATTCCGGCAACCCTCAATCCGGCGGCGGTCAAAGCCCCGTCGTGATGGCATCGACTCAAATGCCATGAGGCTGACCTTCACCCATCCTGAATGGCTTTGGCTGTTGCCCCCGGTGGTCACCTGGACCCTCTGGCTGGCGTGGCGTTCCGATGCCTCGTTGAATCGGGTGCGGCGATGGATATCCCTCGGGATTCGCCTGGTGGCCTTGCTGCTGGTCATTGGAGCCATTGCCGGCGCCCAGTGGCGTCTCCGTGAGGAGGGGATGAACATTCTCTTCCTGCTGGATCGTTCCGACAGCATTCCCGGCAATCAGCAGGAGCAGTCGCGCGCCGAGGCCAATCTTTGGGTGAAGGCCAAACCATCCAACGACAAGGCTGGCTTTTTGATTTTCGGCGCCGACGCCGCGCTTGAGTCGGAGGCGCGAACGGCAGCGGAACGCGAAAAGATCCAGGCGGTCATTGATCCGGAGCGGACAGATATCTCCGGGGCCATCCGCCTCGGGCTTGCCGCTCTTCCGGAGGCCGGCCAGAAAAAGCTGGTCCTGTTCTCGGATGGCAATGAAAACGCGGGGGACGCCCTGGGAGCGGTGGCCATGGCGCATTCCCAGGGTGCAACCGTTGATGTGGTGCCGTTGGGAGTCCGGCGGAGCGGGGACGTATCCGTGCAAAAAGTCGGTCTCCCCTCCCGTTTGAAGAAGGGGCAGACCTTTGAGGCCAAAATATTTGCCACGTCGGATCAGCCGCGTCGGGCAAAACTCCGCCTGCTGCGAAATGATCAGTTGCTGGGTGAACAGACCGTTCAATTGGAGGCGGGAAAAAATCTGTTCACCCTGCCCCAGACCCTGGAGGAACCCGGCTTTTTCGGCTACGAAGTGCAGCTCGAAACTCCCGATGATCCGATCCCCCAGAACAACAAGGCCAGCGGCTTTGTAACGGTTCGCGAGGGTCAGTCCGTCTTGATTGTCTCCTCGGATCCCTCCACCGACGGCGTGCTGGCAGCGGCCTTGCGGGAAAAGCTGAATGTGAAACTGACCGACGTTCGCGGTTTTCCTGGAACACTGCCCGAGCTCCAGAGCTACGACGAAATCATTCTCAGCAATGTGGCGGCCGGGGATTTGGGGCGCGAGATGATGCAATTATTGCTCAGCGCCGTCCGGGATTTCGGCGTGGGGTTGGTCTGCATCGGTGGTGATCAGGCGTACGCGGCGGGTGGATACCGGCACACACCACTGGAGGAGGTTTTGCCGCTGGAGATGGAGTTGAGTTCCAAAAAGGTCCTTCCCAAAGGGGCTCTTGGATTGGTGATGCACGGGATGGAGTTCGCCAACGGCAATCAAGTGGCCCGTGGGATCGCCCTGGCCGCTCTGGACTCTCTGGGGCCGCTGGACGAGATGGGTGTGTGGCTTTGGGATGGATCGGAAATACCGTTGTTCGGGCTTCAGGCGGTCGGAGACAAACGGGCGCTGGCGCGGAAGATTTCCGGAATGAACCAGGGTGATCTTCCTGACTTTCAAGGCCTGATGAACCTGGCCAACAACGACCTGAAGAAATCGACGGCCAATCTCAAGCACATCATCGTTTTCAGCGATGGCGATCCCAACGCACCCACTCCGGAGTTGATGGCGGATATCGTCGCCCACCGCATCACGGTCAGCACGGTCATGATCGGGGGCCATGTCCAGCCCACCACCATGATGCACATCGCGGAACAGGGCCGGGGACGGTATTACGATGTCAAATCCGCGGCCCAGCTCCCCAAGATTTTCATCAAGGAAGCGTCGATCATTCTCAAGTCGGCGATCGTGGAGGAGCCGTTCATCCCCCAGGTGGCCGCCTCCAGCGAAGTCATTCGGGGGATTTCCGGGTACCCCCAATTGCAGGGGTACGTGGCGACCTCAACCAAACCACGCGCCGAAACCCCGCTTCTGACCGACAAGGGGGATCCGCTGCTGGCCCATTGGCAATTTGGTCTGGGGCGGGCGGTGGCCTTCACCAGTGACGCCCATGCCACGTGGGCACGGGATTGGGTCGGGTGGGGGCGCTACCGGCAGTTTTGGACTCAGGTCGCCCAGTGGGCCTTGAGGCGGGTCGAGCCCGGGGATTTTACGTCGGAGGTCAGCGTGGAAAATGGGGAGGGGACGCTGTCGGTCGAAGCCCTGGATGCACAGGGCAACTTTCGAAATTTCCTCAACCTGCGGGTGGCGGTGGTCAGTCCGAAGGGGGAGCGCGCCGAGGTGCCCCTCCAGCAGACCGGGCCCGGTCGGTATGAGGCGAAATTTGCAACCCGGGATGTGGGTGCCTACAGCTTGAATCTCGGTGAATTCCGGAACGGGGAGCGGGTGTCATCGCAGGTCATCGGGGCCAGCGTCAATTACTCACCGGAATTCAATGCCGCCGATCCAGATCTTCACCTGTTGCGACGCATTGCCGAAATGGGTGGGGGCCGGGTTCTCAACCCGGCGCGGGAGAATCCGTTCCAGATAGGCCGCACCCGGACCTATCATGCCCGGGAGCTTTGGGAGGATCTGTTGAAGAGCTTTGTCTGCCTCTTTCTTTTCGATGTCGGGGTTCGGCGCGTCGACTTTGACCGGGAGGAATGGGGGCGCTGGTTTGCGACGGTTCGTCGTCGATTGGGATTAGGGAGTGGTCGGCGTCCGGTGGCACCTCAGGAGGGCCTGGGTACCCTGCTGGCCAGCCGGGATCGAATTCGGGCGGAACGGACTGGCTCCCGGGGACCAGCGACTGCCAGCCCGGCTTCGGAACGGCCCGACCTTTTCCAACCCAGGGTTTCCCCACCCACCGGGTCCGTTCGATCGGGTCCCGACGCGTCCGCCAAGCCTTCCCCGGCCCGGTCCACCCCAGACTCAGGCGACCCGGGGCCCCCTGCGGCAGCACCGCCGGAGGAGCCCAAAGGCACCGCTTCACGGTTGCTGGACGCGAAGCGGCGCGCCCGAAGGCCGTAATCCGGACAGAAAAAAGGTTCGCCAACGGATCCGAAATCTGTCATTCGACCCCTTCGCGGAACGGGGATCGGGATTCGTCCAACCCTTCCGGGATTGATACATGAGCAACACCACGAGCGGTGCGACGACCGAAGCGCGCCACAGCCTTAAGCTGGGACTTCCGAAAGGGTCCCTTCAGGACGCCACATTGGAAAAGATGGCCAAGGCGGGCTGGAACATCACTGTTTCAAGTCGCAGCTACGAGCCGTATGTCGATGACGCCGAACTCAGCATCCGCCTGATTCGAGCGCAGGAAATCAGCCGTTACGTGGAATTGGGGTATCTGGATGCGGGCATCACCGGCTATGACTGGATTCGGGAAAACCACAGTGATGTCCAGGAAGTCGGCGAATTTATTTTCAGCAAGGCCACCCGTCAGCCAACCCGCTGGGTCCTGGCTGTTCCCGAGGAATCGCCGATTCGCTCGGTGCATGATCTGGAAGGGAAACGGATTGCCACGGAAGTGGTTGGCCTGACCAACCGTTGGTTGCAATCGCATGGGGTCAAGGCCGAGGTCGAATTTTCCTGGGGTGCCACCGAGGTCAAGGCGCGCGAACTGGTCGATGCCATTGTCGAGGTGACCGAAACGGGATCCTCCCTGAGAGCCAACAAGTTGAGGATTGTGGAGACCTTGTTGGAATCAACTCCGAGGTTGATTGCCAACCACCTGGCATGGAAAGACACCTGGAAACGTCAGAAGGTTGAGACCCTCTACCTCCTGCTGAAAGCGGCCATGGAAGCGGAATCGAAGGTCGGCTTGAAGATGAACGTT
>CAIPFS010000393.1 GCA_903864375.1 uncultured Verrucomicrobiota bacterium | reverse complement strand
GAGCCACTGTTCCCCAGGCTGATATTCCAGTCCCACTTCAGCAGCCGCCACTTGCCGTTCAGCGGCTTGTAGGAATACATGTTCCACTGATTTTGGGTCGTGTAGGAATCCCAATCGCCCGTGGCGTGTTCCAGGGCGGATACCTGAAGATACTCCTCGGTGTCCACCAGGGATTCCATTCCCGCGTAATAGCCCGCTCCCGAGGCATTGGCCGTGTCAATCAACGCAAAGACGGCGGAATAGTCACTGATGGTGGTGGGGCTCTGGCGACACCAATAATTCCACCGGTATCGGGCGAGCTTGGGTGCCACCCCGCCCCCGGGCAGAGCGGTGTTGAATCGGGACAACGTGCACCAGGAATTATTGTTGAAGTTGATATAGCCACCCGACTGCACCTGTGGCTCGAATTCAAACCAGGCGTTGTTCTTGTACAAATAGCCTTTGTGGTCCGACGGATAATATTCCTTCAGAAAATCGCCCCCCGGAATCTGGCTGTCTTCCATGAGAGGGCCGTGCTGCACGCCGTTGACGAATAGCGAATAGTACCGTCGATTGGGCCAGGGAATCTTGAGCTGTCGGGACATCCAGAACGATGTCTGTTCCCGCTGAATGGACTGGTCATCCAGTGGGCCGTTGCCGGGCAGGTGCTGTTTGTTGAAAGACGACGCGCCGAGCATCAGGTCATCCTCCGGCATGGTCCAATGCTGGCCGCCAAGGGTGCCAACCGGGCTCCCGTTGTACTGGTGGTACGGGCTGCCCGCGTAGTGCCCCACCATGTTATAGATGATGCGACCACCGCCATCGACGAAGGTGCCGTCGTTGTTTTCATTGCTCAACCCTCCCAGCGTCGCCCAACGGTCCAGCCAGTTCTGGGTCATCCAGAGGTGATACTGCCCGAAGGTGCTTTGGGGAATCGGATCACCAAAGGCCACCACGCATTCGCGGGGAAGCCCGGAGTTGTCCCCGATGTCGGCGGGAAAAATGGAGGTTGCGCCCCCAGGGGCCACTGCTTGAACGACGAAGGCAACCACTGTTCCGCCCTCCTGGGCCGGAAGGACAGCGGTATAAACCCCGTCATTCGATAGAGCGTCCCCACCGGTGCCATCGTCCTTCATGGGGACTGCCGTGTAGGTGGGTGCCGGATTCACGCCACCATCGACGCGGTAAAGCAGTCTTGGAAGGACGCCGTTGAAATGATGAAAGCGGGCGGTGACGGCCACCGACTGACGGCCTGCAGGAATGGACGGCGAATGACTCACCTCGAAAATGGCGGGCGCGGGAGCCGCCACCGCCCGGCTGTTGGGCAATCCCGGAGTTCCCAGGTTCTTCGGTACCGGCAGCATTCCATTCAATTCCAGCCAGTTTCCCCGCAACCGAAGGAGGACTTCGGGCCAGCCACGAAGCCAGCGTCCGGACAGCTTCAGGGTCACCAGGGATCCTGCCCGCAAGGTGTTGGCGCTGAGCAAACCCGCAACGGAATTTCCACCCGTCCAGATGCCATCCGACGCCCGCAGGTGAAGGGAATTGCCCTCCTGCGGTCCGCCCGGACCCGGGGAAATCTCAAGACTGGAGCGGATATGATCCCCCTGAGGCGTCCACTTCGCCATCCCTGCTTCAAAGTCCCCGTTGGGGATCAAGTTGGATCCCGATGCGCCCAATTGGACGGAAAGGTTGTCGACGAGGGCTTCTCCCACATCCAGCAACCCGACCTGAACACCGTCAAAGGTCCCCGCATAATTGGCACCATTGTCCAGATACCCGGTCACCGTCAGGTTCGTCCATGCGGATTTGCGGGACTCGTCGCTGTCGGCCCAATTATAGGCCAGACGATGATTGGTGTTGGGATTGATCAGTTCCAGGCTGCTGCCGCCGCCGTGCGCCCATTGCCCCCAGCGGCCGCCGGTTTCATAGGTCACTTCATCTGCCACCACCAGGATCGGCACGGATACGGGATTTCCGGCAGCGTTGGTGGTGACATATACGTCCGGGCGGGACAAGGCCACCCGTCCGCCGGAGGGTAATTTTCCGCCAAAATCGCCGACGGTATTCTGGTTGTTGAGCTGTGGATAATGCGCCAGGAGGTTCGTCTTGCTGGCCGCAATCACCAGATAACCACCCGGTGCCAGCGTGGTTCCGTCAGGAAAGGCAAACGATATACCCGAGGTGAACTGCCAGCCCGTGAGGTCGACAGCGGATACCCCCTTGTTGTACAGTTCGACGTACTGGTCATCCGGGTCGCCGGACACGGTGTCGTACATCAATTCATTGATGACGATGTCGGCAAGCCACACACCGGCATTGGCCTTGCCCGGATTATTGGTGGAAAGGGGATAAAAGTCACTGGCACCGTCCGGCCAGCGCCCAAACGCCACGCCGGCCCCCTGGGCCTCATAACTGACCGCATCCAGGACGCGCGTGCCGGCGGGGTTCTTAAGATAAAGAACTCCCCCTGCAGGATTCGGTGTGAATCCAAGCCGCTGCGCCGACAGGGCAGCGTGCCCTCCCGCCGATAGAATCGTGTTCGTGGGAAACTGGAAGCGATTGGTGGCCGGATCATCCGAAAGGGAACATCCGCTCAGGTTCAGCGCCTCCGCAGAATGGTTGTAGATCTCGACATAGGCAGACTGTCCGGCGGTGGGATGGGCGAGGAACTTGTTGATCACCAAGCTGCGCAGCGGTTCGGGATGGAAGGCGTCGGGCCCGCCGGGGGACCCTCCGGTCCGGTCGCTGATCGCCCAGGCCTTGGGGGCGGCCTCGCCGTAGGTGGGCCGGGCCAGCACGAGGGAGTG
>CAIPFS010000392.1 GCA_903864375.1 uncultured Verrucomicrobiota bacterium | reverse complement strand
GTATTGGAACTACACCCGTGGCATCAGTTCCGGCGAGGTCATCTACGCACTGAACTATGACATTCAGCCGAATCCGAATGTCCCGTTGACCGGGAGCATATCGGCCGCTGATGCGGCGCATCTCTATCCGCAGGGTCACGGGGATGCGTATGGGCATTACCTGACTTCCATCACGGGCTACTACTCCTTGTTGATGAATCCCAACTTCAGTTGGATTCCCCAGGCGGAGGCGGTGAACGTGCTCGGAGTGCCGGTTCTGGTGAATTACCAGCATGAGCGCAAGTTCGCATCGGGTGCCTCGGCCTTGGGGCAGGCCGGGTTGCTCGCTCTCAAGCTGACCACCAAAGCGGATTATGTTCCCGGACATGATGACGGATGGGAGAGTCTCATGGATACTCGTCAAAATGCTCAAACCGGACGGACCCGTTATTGGGGCGCCGACCATTGGGCGAACCGCACAGCGCAGGGGACGTTCCTCAACTGGGTCGTTGGAAATTCCCTCCTGCCTGCGGTCGATCCCGATCCCGCCCACCAGGGAGTCCAAAAGGTCGATCGGACCACCGTGGTGGAACTTCAACGGTTGCCGACAACAGGGAGCGAAGTTCAAACGGTTCTCGACAACGCCGAGGGAGGTCTCAATCCGCTGGGGCTGCCCGACAATGCGGTGGCCTTTGACATCAATCCCACCCTCGTGACAGGAGGAACCACGCACTTTGAGCAGGTCTATACCCGGGCGGTCGCAGCCCTCGCCAACGCATCCGCCTCCTTTGATGATGCGGCCGGAGTGACCCGGCTCATGCGATCCCAGAAGGATTCCGTGGCAGATTACCAGGCATCCGTGGATTCCCAGGAGCGGACGTACACCAACATGCTCATCGAAATCTACGGTACTCCCTATACCGATGACATCGGTCCAGGCAAGACCTACGTCCAAGGCTATAGTGGTCCTGATCTGCTTCACTACATGTACGTGGACAACACCGATCTGGTCCAAAATAATTACCCGACGACAGCCTACAATCCAGGTAATCCCCAGACCTCCCGAATCTTCAAGGTCGACCGCCAGATGCTTCCAGCGAATTGGTTCACCGATTCCTTACAGACCTATGAAAGTTCGCTGAACATTGTTCGTTCCAGCAGTTCCGATTATAGCGCTGGAGATGAATACATTGCCTATGAACTGGGGCAGCGCGGTTTTGCTGACAAGCCGTCTCAATGGCAGGGCCGACGCCAGTCTCCGGGTCAATTACAACAATCCATCAGCGCCATGAATGCGTCGTATGATGCCCTGCGCAGCACCTTGACCGATGCCGAAGTGAACAAGAAGCTTCTGGACCGTGCCTTTCAACTCTATGAGGCGAAGGTCCTGGCGATTAGTCTGGTCTATGGGACCAAGGTGGCCCAATTGGTGACGGATCGTGTCACCGCCACGGCAAAGTATGCTCTGGATATCACTCAAAAGACCATGGAATTGACCAAAAGCGTCAGTTCCCAGCAGGCTGAAGTCTTTCAGAAAGCCCTTCCCAAGAGCACGATTTTCGGCCTGGCATTTGGTGGAGATGTTACGTCCATTGCCGGGGCAGCCGTGCAGGAGGCTTTCGATATCGAGGAGGATGTGGTGGATACCGTCAAGCTGGGGCTGCAAACCGCCAACCTTTCCCTGACGCTCGCCAACGATTACATCGTCAAGTCGGCGGATGTCTTGATCATTGGGTCGACCCAATTGGATTTGGATCTGAAGAACTCACTGGCCGACTTGGCCGCGAAAACCCTGGCACTCAGCGATGACCTTGTGAGTATCAGTGCCAAGACCCGAGCCTATGACGATTCTCTGCGCGCCTACCGCTCTCTCGTGGCCAAGGGGGATCGCCTTCAGCTGGAGCGGCAGAACTTCCGATTGCGGGCGGCGACCGTCGTTCAGGGATATCGGACCCGCGATGCCGCCTTGCGCCTCTTCCGCAATGAGAAGCTCGAACGTTACAATTCTTTGTTCGATCTTTCCTCGACCTATTCGCTACTGGCTGCACAGGCCTATGATTATGAAACCGGTCTGCTGAATACCGACAAGGGTCGTTCCTTCCTGCGCCGGATCGTCAGTTCCCGGGCCATCGGGGTATTTGCAAGCGGAAATCCGCAGTTTGGTGGAAGCAATAGCGGTGATCCCGGCCTGTCCAGTGCGCTGGCAGAAATGAAGGCCGATTGGGACGTCTTGAAAGGTCGCCTTGGATTTAGCAATCCGGACAGCTACGGCACCATTGCCTCCCTTCGCACCGAAAAACATCGCATTCTTCCTGGGAAGGACGGGACGAAAGCCTGGGCGGACCTTCTGTCTCATTCCCGCATGGAGAACATCCTGGATGACCCGGACGTGCGCCGATACTGCCTGCAGGTCGACCCCGGGGGTGGGCTTGCCGTTCCAGGGTTGGTTCTGACCTTTTCCACCACGATCAACAAGGGACTGGATATCTTCGGAAATCCCGCCGCAGGTGGGGACCACAGCTTCCCGTCGACTGCCTTCGCCACAAAAGTCTTCGCTGTGGGCGTTTCGTTTGAGGGTTACATCGGAATGGATGGGCCTTCGGCAAATGGGGGCACTTCCGGAGATCCCGTCGCCTACCTCAATCCCAATGCCCTGGTTGCCAATCCAGAAGTGTACCTCATCCCGGTGGGCGTCGACTCCATGCGCAGCCCGCCCTTGGGTGATACCAGTAATGTTCGGACCTGGAACATTGCCGATATCGCAGTTCCGGTGCCGTTTATCATCGGTGGATCCGACTTCTCCACCCGGGCACTCTGGCAATCCAGCCAGTCCCTGACCGAACCCCTCTTCTCCGAGCGCAAGCATCCGGCATTCCGTCCAGTGGGGGCATCCTCTGTATTCCAGAACAGCGTCCTCTCTGGAGCCGGTTCACTGCAACGCTCCCAGTACACGAGTTCGCGGTTGATTGGCCGTTCCGTGTGGAACAGCAAATGGAAGATCGTCATTCCCGGAAATACCCTGCTCAACGATCCGAATGAAGGTCTCGACCGGTTCCTCCGGACGGTCAGCGACGTGCGTATTTTGTTCCAAACCTACTCCTATTCGGGCAACTGAGTCGGTCACAACCAACCTCCATCGGTCATACCATGTCTCCCTCCCTCTCCAACAGACTCCGCAAGATCGGCTGGGTGACGGCCGCCCTCTGGACTGGTGCCTCCCAAGCCTTTCCGCCCGCCCCTCACCACGTGGTCTACGGTTTGGTCCGCGATCAAATTGGCAATCCCCTGACCTCCAGCACCGCCCAAGTGACCCTGGCGGTCGATTCCGGAACGTCGTTGTCGGATCTGGTGGTCCCCAACATGGGCCCGGGTATGAATTATCGCCTGCAAATCCCGATGGACTCCGGGCTGACGATCGATCTCTATCAACCATCCGCCCTGGTTCCCGCTGTTCCCTTCAAGATCACCGTCAAGGTCGGTTCGGTGAATTATGTCCCGATGGAGATGAAGGGGGACTATGCCGTCCTGGGCGCCCCGGGCGAATCCACCCGCATCGACCTGACCCTGGGCGTCGATAGCGATAATGACGGCCTTCCAGATGCCTGGGAACAGGCGGCATTCCGGCAGTTGGGAAAAGTGTGGAGGGCCGGGGCTCTCAACCCCAACGCCATGTTTCCGGGAACAGGCCTCACCTTTGCCCAGGTCTACGTCGCTGGAACCTACACCTATGCCCCCAAGGACGGATTTGTTCTCAACCTCATGGGAGTAACGGAAGGTAGAGCCCAGATGGCCTTTACGGCCGTCAAGGGCCGCAGCTACACCATTGAATCCGCATCGGTGTTGGGAAAATGGTCGGGTACGAGCTTTCGACTTCAAACGGATGCGGTCGGCACCGCCCTGCGCTCCTCCTTCCAGGCGACAGCCACCGCCAAAATCAATGTCGAGGTCCCGGCGGACTCCACCGGCCAGCCCGCCCGGTTTTACCGTCTGCTGGTGGATTAGCCCAATATTCGGGCCACTGTCTCAAGTGGGATAACGGGATAACAATGGGGCAGGTCAGATATCCATTGTTCTCTTTAGCACCAATGGTATTCGTCATTTTAGCTCCAACGGTGGCCATTGTCCGACCACCCACGATAGGCGTAGTTTTAGCACCAATGGTGGCCATCACTTGACCACCCCCGATTGGCGTCGTTTTAGCACCAATGGCGGCCATCACATGACCACCCACGGTGGTCGTCATATTAGCACCAACGGTGCGACCCAATGACAGCCCAGGGCAACGCCCTGGGTCATCGGTTTCCAATCATTCAAGCCCTGAAAGGGCGG
>CAIPFS010000391.1 GCA_903864375.1 uncultured Verrucomicrobiota bacterium | reverse complement strand
TCCGCCGTACGGACTTATTCCCATGGGATGAAAGCCCGGCTGGCCCTGGCCCAGGCGCTCCTTCCCCATCCGGAACTCCTCATTCTTGATGAACCCGCCAATGGCCTCGACCCCGAGGGGATTCATGAACTCCGACAGACCATCCGACGCCTCCACGCCGAGCTCCGGCTGACCATTCTCCTCTCCTCGCATCAGCTGGCCGAGGTTCAACAGATTTGCTCCCATGTCGCCATCCTCGACCGGGGTCGCAAGATGTTCGACGGACCAATGAGCTCCGCTCTCGCCGCCCCGGAATGGGTGCGGTTGGTGACGGATGATTTCCCCCGTGCCGTCGCTTCCCTCATCGATGCCGGCCTGATTCGAGAGTCAGATGCTCTTCAACGGATCGCCCTCGCTCCCGGGGTCGGTACCGCCGCCGTCGCCCACTTCCTGGTCACCCATGGCTTCTCTCTTCAGGAACTGACGCCCCTCCCGGCCACGCTGGAAGAATTCTACCTCGGGTTGATTAAATCCCATCGCGCTTCCTCCCGTTCCCATGACTCCGCGTCCTGAACCTCTCGGCGCCCCTTCCTGGTGGACGTCCAGCCGCCTGTTCTGGTGCCAGTTTCGCAACGAACTGCTCAAGTTGTTCGGAAAACGGCGCACCTACATCGGCTTTGGTGCCTTTCTCCTGGCTCAAAACGCCGTGATTCTGTTGTTCCGATTTGGACATGCCACCCGTGGATTGAAGCGTCAGCTTGAAAGTGGTGGATACCCGGTGGAGCAATACCTGACCTCCATCACCATTGCCACCCAGGTGGTTCTGCCGATTGCCTTCCTGCTGCTGCCGCTGTATGCCGCACTCGTGGGGGGCGATTTGGTGGCGAAGGAGGCCGAGGAAGGGACCCTCCGCATGGTGCTTGCACGCCCCGTTTCGCGTGTCCGTTTGCTGTTGCTGAAGTGGCTGGCGGGGGCTTTTTTTTCCGTCTGCCTGTCCCTGTCCCTTGGAGTTTTTGGTCTGATCATGGCGTTGCCCTGGTTCCCCTTTGGCGGTCTGTTTGCCCTGCGATTGGAGTCGGGCGGCGGATTTAGTGTCTTCCCGACGGGCGAGGGACTCTGGCGGTTCGCTTTTGCCCATCTGTTGCTGGCATCCAAGACGGTGACCGTCATGGGCCTGGGGTTTCTCTTCTCCTGCTTCAATATGAAGCCGGCAGCAGCCACCATCGTGGCTCTCACTGTTCTTTTTGCCAACGTGGTGCTCATGAATATTCCCTGGTTTTCGGAATATCAGGGGTGGTTCCTCACCCACCATCTCGATACCTGGAAACTGATTCTCGAACAACAGGTTCCATGGTCCGAGATGGGCGAATCCCTCTCGCTGTTGGTGGGATACAATCTGACCTTTTTTGTCATCGGTGCCGCCGCCTTTCAGGTTCGCGACATCAAGTCCTGAGGCCAAAATTCAACTTGAACCCTCGAATTTTTGCCTCCAAGTTCCGTCCGCTTTGAGCGAAGAAGGGGCAGTTTCACTTCCAACCCTCCGGGGTTTGCCGTTGGTCCCCATCCTTCATCTGCACGTTGATTGCCTCAGGTCCCTTCCAACCCAATCGAATTCTTGATCCATTGAGTATGAAAATGAACCGCTTTTCTCCGACGACTTCGACCCGCTCCCTCTCAGGATGGCTCGGGCTGGGTGTCGCCGTCACCTCCCTGTCCGCCGGGACCGTCTCCATCTCCGTTCCCAACGGTTCATTTGAATCGCAATCCGCCCTGAACCCCAACGGTGTAACCCTGAACGTCGATGACTGGACCAAGCTCCCCTACCCAGGCGATCACCAGTCATTTCAATATTTCGGCAACTTCTACAATGCCCCCGATAACCCAGGCAATACCATCGACAACGTGGATGGAGTGCAGGCCGCCTACGCTTTGAATATCCCGGGCACCGGCGTCCAGCAGTTGCTGTCCTCCCCGGACGGAATTTTCACCGTCGGCTCCTCGTACACACTCACGGTGGGATTGACGGCCAATGCCTTGGTGACCTCCGCCGACACCTTCTCGCTCAGTCTCTATTACCTCAACGGGACGACTCAGACGACGGTCGCCGAAACCATCGTTCCCGGCGGCTATCCCGACAAAATTCACTTGATTGACTCCAGCGTGACCCTTTCTGCAGTCCAGGCGGGCGACGCCTGGGCAGGCAAGCCCATCGGGATCCAATTGTTTGTCACCTCCGGGTCGGGTTCCGCCTATTGGGATCTGGACAATGTCCGTCTGACCGCCACGTCGGCCGTTCCCGAGCCCTCCACCTGGGCGCTTGCCGCTCTCGGTCTCGGCGGCCTTTTCCTGGCCCCTCGGTACCTGAAGCGTCGCTGCTAATCGGAACCGTTCAGTTCCGCTCTTCATGTTCACCCGGCTCCCAGGCAGATGGGTATGGTTTGTCGGGATGGCCCTCTTAGGGGCCCTCCCGGGAGGGGTGGCGCACGCCGAAGGAGTTGTCGAGACGCCGGTGGTCGTCCCCAATGGCTCGTTCGAGGCCCCAACCGTCGCTTATGCCTGGCCTCCCATCGATTTCTGGCAGAAAACCCCGAAGCCTGCCGACTTCGATGAATCACAAGGGTATCCGTGGGTGGATGAGACCGGCCTTTTCCTGAACACCCCGACGGGGTCTCCGGACCACATCGTCAACTGCGATCAGCGTCAGGCACTCTATCTCTTTTCCTACCCCGGCGTTGGTCTGTTTCAGGATTACGATTCCATCGGCGATACCAGTACCGGTCCCGACCATCGGTTGGATGTTCGATTTGAGCCGAATCATAGCTACCGATTGACGGTTGGGGTAATTGGTGGCCCAGGAAGTCAGCTCATCGACGGTGCCACCTTGCAACTGGAACTCTACTACCGGCAGGATGGAACGAATTTGGTGACAGTGGCGTCCAACATCATCACGCACTCCATGACTATTTTTCCTGACCATGTCCACTTCCAGGACTTCACCGTCGAATCCCAGGTGGTGCAAGTCGGCGACCCATGGGCGGGACAACATCTGGGGATTCGGCTTTTGTCCACGGTTGTCCTTGAAAAGCTCGGTGGATATTGGGACTTGGATAACGTCCGCCTGACCATTCGGCAGCATTTGGGACCAACCCTCACACTTTCACCGGAAGCCAATGGCTATCAATTGTCCTGGCCGGCCACTCCGGGTTGCGTCTACCAGCCCCAGACCTCGAAGGATATGAGGTCCTGGTCAGACTTGGGCCCATCCATTTCTCCCCAGGGAGATGCCGGCGGAGTGTTTATCGCGGAGCCAGACCTTCAACGCGCTTTCTATCGGGTGTTGGTTTTACCCCGGAATTAAGGTAATCTCTTCACGGTTGGCGAGAGTGGGAGCCTGGCTCGCGTGGTTCCCGTCGCTGCCCTTTGTGAACCCGGTTTACCTGTCATTCTGCCCCCGTCAGAGCCCTATCGGCCGGTCGGGTCGCCCCAATGACCGGGTTGCAGCTCACAGCGCGGCCCACTCGGCGGTGCCTGAGACCCGTTTGAGATCGAAGGCCGCACTCGTACGACTTCGCCCGCCCGGCTTTACCCTGGTCGAACTCCTGGTGGTGATCGCCATCATCGGCACACTTGTCGGCCTGCTCCTGCCGGCCGTGCAGAGTGCCCGCGAGGCGGCTCGCCGCAGTTCCTGCCTCAACAACATGAAGCAGAACGGCCT
>CAIPFS010000390.1 GCA_903864375.1 uncultured Verrucomicrobiota bacterium | reverse complement strand
GCAAGCTATTTGGGATACACGACACTAGGGCACGGGATCCGCGCCAGGAGGAATCGGCTGGGTGGCATACCGATACTCAACCCCCTCCCGGGCGGCGGTCACCGTCAAGGGGCTCTGGTGGGCTTCGGTCCGGAGACGGCAGGCGTCGACCAGTTCATCCAGTTCAAAATCGGATCGAACCGGGTCATGATGAAACAGAGCCAGATGCTTGACCTTGGCCTGGATGGCCAGGTCCACGACGGTGAAACAGCTGGAATGTCCCCAGCCGGACCGCTCGGCATATTCCTCGTCGGTGTATTGACCGTCGCCGATCAGCAAGTCAGCCCCCCGGACAAACTCCACCAAATCGGGGGGCATGGGTCGCAGTTCCGAGCGGGGCCGCTCGTTGGGAATCGGTATCTCGCAATCGGTCAGGTAGACCACTTTGATTTCGTCCACCTGGAGGGAGTACCCCAGACAGCCGCCGGGATGATTCAGCGGAATCCACCGGACCTGCACCTGTCCGATCCGGTTGCCTGCCGTTTCCAAATCCGAGGAGCTGATCTCGGCCCGCAGCGCCTGGAATCCGATGGGGAAATAATCCGACTCCATCTGGCCCGACAGGAGTCGGTAGAAACGATCATCCCCGGGATGGCGGCCATGGATGAAAAAGCGGTTCTCCCGACGGTAGGCGGGCGAGAAAAACGGGAATCCCTGAATATGATCCCAATGGCAATGACTGAACAGGAGATGGCCGGTGATGGGCAGGTTGGAACGGGTCAACAAATCCTCTCCCAATTCGCGAATACCCGAGCCGGCATCACAAATGATCAACGTTTCCTCGTGACGAACCTCGATGCAGGCGGTGTTTCCACCGTACCGATGGGTGTGCTCTCCCGGGGTGGGGATGGATCCCCGGGTGCCCCAGAATTTAACGAAGACATCCATGGTCAGCGGAGGGTGTATGTCAAAATGTCATCCCCCAATTGAAGGAAATCCCCCTCCCGCAAGCTCACCGAGTGGACCCGGACGCCATTCAGGCAGATTCCGTGACGGCTTCCGGTATCGACGATGATCCAGGCGCCGCGATGCTGAAAAAGGCGGGCGTGATGCCGGGATGCGCGGGAGGACAAAAGAACGAGGGCTTGAGTGGGGTCGCGCCCGACCAACATCAACTTTCCCCGGAGGGGGTGTTCGGCAATCACGGTCCCACCGAACAGGTGGACCATGACCGCTTCGTGCTGGCGACGGGCCGCCCGCCTCCACCAGGCTTCCGAATGACGCGACAGGAGCGGCTGTCGCACCGGCGACGCCGAGTTGGTGGAAGTCTGCTCACCGGAAGTTTGCACGACAAATCATGGGTGTCGGCCCTCCCGACACCCCTGACCCAACAATGGCCTTTTCAGCCGGGCCGGTCAATCCTGGTATCAGGCGGCGGCGGCAGTCGCCTTCGCGGCGCGTGCTGTCCGACCTGCGGCGGCGGCCTCGGGGCTCTCCTTGTCCTTGATGGACATGGCACCCTTGCCAATGCGCCCGCGCAAATAGGTCAGCTTGGCGCGACGGACATCACCGCGGCGTTCCACCTCGATCTTGTCGATACGCGGGGAGTGCAACGGGAAAATACGCTCGACACCCTCGCCGTAGCTGAGGCGGCGAACGGTAAAGGTCAGATTGAGTCCGCGCCCTTTGACACCAATCACGATGCCGGCAAACACCTGGATTCGTTCCTTGTCACCTTCCACCACCTTGGTGTGAACACGGACCGAGTCCCCCACGGCAAAATTCTGCAGCTCCTTGCGGAATTGCTCGCCTTCGATTTTGTCAAACAGCGCCGATTTATTCAGCTTCATAACCATAACTCCCATTGTTTC
>CAIPFS010000389.1 GCA_903864375.1 uncultured Verrucomicrobiota bacterium | reverse complement strand
CGACCGCTGCGACATCTCGGAGGAGATCGCCCGGCTCCGCAGCCATTTCGAGCAGTTCCGCGACAGCGCCCGCTCGCCCGACGCCGTGGGCCGGAAGCTCGACTTCCTCGCCCAGGAGATGAACCGCGAGATCAACACCATCGGATCGAAGGCCAACGACGCCGTCATTGCCGCCGAGGTGGTCCAGTTGAAGACCGAGCTCGAACGGTTTCGTGAACAGGTCCAAAATGTCGAGTAACCGACCCCGGAATTTCATCGAGCCATGCCCAAACCCATCCTCCTGTTGATCAGCGCCCCGTCGGGGGCCGGCAAGACCACCCTGGGCGACGGATTGCTGCGCCAGAACCCATCCCTTCGGCGGGTGATCACCTGCACCACCCGTGCTCCGCGTCCCGGGGAGGTGGATGGTGTGGATTACCATTTTCTTTCGCGGGAGGAGTTTGACGCGAGGGTCGAAGCCGGGGAATTCCTCGAATGTGCCACGGTCTATGGACGATCCTACGGAACGTTATCGCAATCGGTTCGGAACTTGCTTGCCGGGGGAGTCGATGTGCTGTTGACCATTGATGTTCAAGGGGCGGAATCCGTCCGCCGACTGGCGGCACTCGATGACACGCTGAAGGCCGCCCTGGTGACCTTGTTTGTGTGTCCTGCGTCGCGCCCGGAACTGGTGCGTCGGCTGTCCGGACGCGGGACGGACGCCCCGGAGGTTGTGGCGGAACGGCTGGCGGCGGCCTCTGAAGAGGTTCGCCATTGGCCGTTGTTTGACTACCTGTTGGTCAGCGGTTCGCGGGAGGATGACCTCCGCCGGGCCCAGGCGGTTCTGGACGCTGAACGAATTCGGGGGCATCGGGCGCAGTTTGATTTTGGAGAATGAAAACCAAACCGATGGTGGTGCTGGGAGTCACGGGATCGATTGCGGTCCATCGTGCCGTCGATCTGGCCAGTCTGTTGACCAAGGCCGATTTGGATGTCCACGTGGTGATGACGGCGGATGCCCAGCGGTTCGTCACCCCGCTCCCGTTCAAGACGCTTTCGCGAAATCCAGTGGTGACGGACTTGTATGACGCCGGGGAGGGCTGGCAACCCACACACATCCGACTGGCGGATGAGGCGCGCCTGCTGCTGATCGCTCCCGCCACGGCGAACACCCTGGCCCGGTTGGCACTCGGAATGGCGGACGATCCCCTGACCTGCATCGCCCTCGCGCTCCAACCCGGCGCAGTCACCATGGTGGCTCCGGCCATGAATGGCAAAATGTGGCTTCATCCGGCCACCCAGGCGCATGTCGCCACTCTGGCGGGACGCGGGGTTGAATTCATCGGACCTGAGCAGGGACTTCTGGCGTGCGGTTACGAGGGAGTCGGTCGGTTGTGGCCCATTGAAGAGATCGCGCACCGGGTTGTCGCCCGGCTGAAGCAGGGTCCGGATACCCCCGCATGAGCACCCACCCCACCCTTTCGCGATGGGCCGATCAAACCGCTCAGGCCTTTGCCCATTGGCGCCGGTTGACGGAGCTCCCGCCTTCGCGGAGGGCCGTGTTTCTGGATCGGGTCCGGTTTGTCGAGCGTGCCCTCCTGCTGCCGGTCAAGGTTCTGGTCCTCATCACGCTCCTCTGGTTTCTTTTTTTCAGCGATTCCTTTTCCGCAGCCCCTCCGGCACTGGCGGCCACGGCGGAACATCTCCGTTTTTTCTTTCTGGGCTACAGCGCCTTCAGTCTGGGAACGGGCATCATCATCTGGGGAATGGATGAGGTGGGCCCGCTCATGCTGGAGCGGGTCATCTATTCGGTCGCCATCCTGGATGCGGTGATGGTCGCCGGCATGACCATTTTGACCGATGGATTCAACAGTTCCCTGTACTGGATATTCCTGGCGCTGATCTTCCGGAGTTACGCGTCTGTGCCACATGCCGACGTGCAGCTGATCCTCAATCTGATCACCACCGGCTGCTACGTGCTGGGCGGGGGGTTGCAGCGATCGCTGAACCCGCTTCAGGACGAAGCCGGTTCGGCGGCCTCCACCGTGGTCTATGGCCATCCCAGCCCCATGGAAGCCGTTCTCCTTCGCACCCTGCTCCTCCTCCTGACCACTGCCTGCTGCTATGCCATTCAAGTGCTGGCGGACCGCAAACGGGCCCAGGCAGAGGAGGCCGATCAGTTCGTGCACAAGCAGCAGCAGTTGGAGGCGGCCGGCCGGTTGGCCGGTGAAATCGCACACCAGTTGAAGAACCCGCTCGGCATCATCAACAATGCCGCCTACACTCTGGCAAAGACCGTCAAAGAGGGCAAAACCATCACCCAGCAAATTGCCATCATCCGGGAGGAGGTGGAACGTTCGGACCGCATCATCACCGAACTGATGGGCTACGCCCGACTGGCAGAGGGACGCCTCGAGCGCGTCAACCTGCTGAACGAATTGGAAGGGGCTGTGAATGACGTTTTCCCCAATGGCACAAGCTTCGACGTCAAAATACGGCGGGAATACGGCCCCCTGCTCCCGGAATTGCCGGGCCAGTCCGGGCATTTTCGGGAGGTCTTCTCCAATCTGCTGATCAATGCCCGCGAAGCCATGAACGGTCGCGGTGAAATCCTCCTGTCAGCCCGGAGCGACGCCGATTTGGCAGCCTGGATTTCGGTGGGGGACGATGGTCCGGGGATACCTCCGGAGCGGCTGAACGACATCTTCGAGCCGTATTTCACCACCAAATTAAAGGGCACCGGACTGGGCCTGGCCATCGTCAAGCACAACACGGAGCTCTACGGTGGCACGGTGCTGGTCCATTCCGTGCTTGGCAAAGGCACCACCTTTACCCTCAAGTTCCCGGCCCGATCCTTGGTCCGACTACGGAAATGAAGCTGCCGCCCCTCCTCGTTGTTGACGACGAAAAGAACATGCGCCTGTCGCTGGAGACGGTGCTTCGGGCCGAGGGCTATGACGTCCGGCTCGCCGAGTCCGCCGAGTCTGCCATCAAGCTGCTGGGCGAGGAGGAGCTGTTCATGGTGATCACCGATGCCCGCCTGGGCGGGATCAGCGGCTATGAGTTCCTCAAGGAGGCGGCGCGGCGCAAGCCCGGATTGCCCGTCCTGATGATGACTGCCTACGCCACGCCGAAGCTGGCGGTGGAAGCGATCAAGAGTGGCGCCATCGATTATCTGGCAAAGCCGTTCGATCCCGATGAATTGCTGCATGCCGTTGCCCGATGTGCCGAACGGCATCGTCTTCTGGCTGAGAATGCAGCCCTGAAAGCCCGGGCCGGAGAAGGCTATCGCCTGGAGCATATCATCGGTGACCATCAAAAGGTCCGGGAATTGCGGCAGCTGATTCAGACGGTGGCTCCGACCGATGCGACCGTTCTCATCCTGGGAGAAAGCGGCACGGGCAAGGAATTGATTGCCGGGGCCATCCATTCCCTGAGCCGGCGCAATGGCCAGGCGTACGTCCGGCTCAATTGTGCCGCCATTCCCGAGACGCTGCTCGAAAGCGAACTGTTTGGTTATGAGAAGGGAGCCTTCACCGGAGCGCATCGCATGAAGCGCGGTTATGTGGAGGAAGCGGATGCCGGGACCATTTTTCTGGATGAAATCGGAGACATGAGCCGCCCGCTTCAAGCCAAGCTGTTGCGTTTCCTGGAGGATGGATCGTTCACCCGGGTGGGTGGCACCCAGGAATTGCGGGTCAATGTCCGCCTGATTGCCGCCACCAATCGCAACATCGTCGATGCCATCCGGAAGCATGAGTTCCGGGAGGACCTGTTTCATCGACTGAATGTCATGCAATTCCGTCCTCCGCCACTCCGTGACCGCGGTGACGACATTCTTCAATTGGCGCATCATTTTCTGCGTCAATTCTGCCTTCGCCTGGGCCGGACCATTCATCGGATCAGTGAACCGGCCAAGTCCGCACTGCTGGCCCATTCCTGGCCGGGCAATGTCCGGGAGTTGCGCAATGTCATGGAGCGCGCCGTCATCCTCGAAACGGCGGAGGAAGTGCGGGCGGCGAGTCTTCCCGATTTTGAAGTCGAATCGCGGCTTCGCCTGGGCGACCTGGGTTCGGAAGGAAATCCGGCCTTTCCCAAGTCGGGTTCCCTCAGTGAGGCCCTCCTCCAGTTCGAACGGGAACAGATTCTTTCGGCCATCAAGCGCAGTGGCGGAAATCTGGCGAAAACGGCGGCCCAGCTGGATTTGTCGCGGCATGCCCTCCGGTACCGGATGAGCCGCCTCAACCTCCATGTGGAGGGCAACATTGACGAAGGCACCGATCAAACGACAGGGTAACCGGGCAGATGGATTTTTTGAGTCAATCCGGATTTTTATGGGCGGTGATCGAGGCTCCTACCAAGCCTCTGCCCACGCCTGACGAGAACCCGTTCGATCCTCGGGGCCTCGCCCCGATAGTCATTCTCTCCCTCGGGTTTTCCGTCGGTCTGCTGCTGCTGATTGCCTTCGTCCGCCGACCGAGCCGACGTTTCATTCGCGGAGCGCGACTGACCACCCGTGCCACCGGCGGCAGCGGTTCGGGATCGACCCGCCGTCGGCATCCCCGTCGTCCCCCCGCACTGTCCCTGGCAAAGACGGGCGGACTGCCGCCGATCCGCGAAGAGGGAACCAACCCACCCCGGGCGTGAGCACAGAAGTCAGCGAACAGATCACCCAGCGGAGCGCTTCCAACCTGGCGCTGGCGTTCATTGTGCTTCCCCGGCCCAAACGGGCCGCCATGAGCGCCCTCTATGCCTTTTGCAGGGAGGTCGACGATGTGGCGGATGAGGACTCCCGGCCCGTCGATGAACGCCGGAACCGCCTGAACGAATGGCGGGAGGACGTTCGCGCCGCCTGTGAAGGGGGAAGTCCCCGGTTCCCGGTCAATCGCGAGCTGCAGGCGGTGATTGCCGAGTTCCGGCTGCCGTTCCGCCTGTTCCATGAGTTGATTCAGGGGGTGGAGATGGACCTCACCCAGACTCGCTACGCCGATGAACCGGCGCTGGAGACCTATTGTTACCACGTCGCCTCCGTCGTGGGGCTGCTGAGCATCGAGATTTTTGGTTATACCGATCCGGTTTGTCGGGAATATGCCGTTCATTTGGGAAAGGCCCTTCAATTGACGAACATCCTTCGCGATGTGGGCAACGATGCGGTTCGAGGACGCATCTATCTTCCAGAGGACCAACTCCGGCGGTTTGGCGTCACCGCCGACGAAATCCTGAATCACCAGCCGTCGGAGCGGTTCCAGGCCCTCGCCCAGTGGCTCGCCTCCCGGGCACGGGATTATTACGCCCGCGCTCGTGCCTCCCTTCCCGTGACCGACCGTCAAAATATGGTCGCGGCTGAATTGATGGGCAGCGTTTATTGGCGCCTGTTGCGAGTCCTGGAGCGGGAAAGATTTCCCGTCCTCTCCTCCGTTCCGGTGCGTTTGTCGAAGTCCACCAAGCTTTCGGTGATTCTTCAGGCCTGGATGCGGGTCAAGACGGGGCTGCCCCTGGCTTCCTATGGCCGCTAACCCCTCGGATTCCCGCATCCGCGTCATCGTCAATGCCGATGACTTTGGGCTGTCCCCCGGAGCCAACCGGGCCATTCTTCGGGCGCATCGGGAGGGGATTCTGACCTCTGCCAGCCTCATGGTTGGTGCTCCCGCCGCCGCCGCTGCCGTGGAAGGAGCCCGCAGCGCCCCCGCCCTCGGTGTGGGATTGCACCTCACCCTGGCCTGTGGTCATTGCACCTCCCCGCCCCGATCCATTTCCGATCTGGTGGACCCCGCCGGACGGTTTGACGATCAACCGGCGCGGGCCGGTCTCAGGTACTACCTTCGCCGCCGCTGGCATCCCCTGATCAAACAGGAAATGGATG
>CAIPFS010000388.1 GCA_903864375.1 uncultured Verrucomicrobiota bacterium | reverse complement strand
CCCTGAGCCCTGGCGCGGGCTATTACTTCATCCGGCAGAAGAGCCTTGAAGTCAGCGGGGAAGCGGGTCCGGGCATCGTTTTCGAAAAGTTGAGGGGCGTAACGGAGTCCGACTACTTCACGGTACGTCTGGCGGAGAAGCTCAAGTGGATCATTAACGAGCGCTCGCGTCTTTTCCAGGACCTGGAATACCTCCCCAAGGTCGACAACCTGAACGATTTCGTGGTGAACGCATCGATCAAGGTTGAGACGGACATCACGAAGTCCCTGGCATTGGGGGTGACCTTTCAGGACACCTACCGAAGCGAACCGGCCCTGATTCCCGATACAGTTCCCCTCCTGCACCGCAAAAAAAACGATTTAAAAATACTTGCGGGAGTGACCTATAAATTTTAAAGAGACATTCAAGTCGGATTAGGTTTTCAGGACGGAAACGTCATGAAAATTCTTTCAGATTTACTTGGAATTGCAAACCGAACGTTCCAAGAGCCGCTTCTTACCATCAAGGAGTAGAAAAATCATCAACGCCCTTCTTAGTGTGAACAGAGGGGATTGTTGCGATTCGGTGACAAACGTAATAACATTAAAGACCATGAGAGTATTAATTGCGGAAGATGAATCCAAAGTGGCGGATCAACTGGCCACCGGACTCCGTGCCGAGGGTTATGCCGTGGACGTTGCTCCCGACGCCACTGCAGCATTGAAGCTGGCCAACGAACACCCCTATGACCTTCTCCTGTGTGATGTGGTCATGCCGGGGCGTGACGGTTTCACCCTGTTGCGTCAATTGCGGCGCAAGGACTTCGCCGCACCGGTGATTTTTGTCACCGCCCGCGGAGACGTCTCGGACCGTGTCAAGGGACTCGACGCTGGAGCGGATGACTATCTGGTCAAGCCGTTCTCCTTTGCGGAGTTGCTGGCCCGCGTTCGTGCGGTGACCCGTCGTCAGCGTGCCTCCGGGCCGCACGTCATTCGTGTGGCTGACCTCGAGCTCGACCTGATGGCCCGTGTTGCCCGACGTGGCAACGAGGACGTTGGTCTGACCAATCGGGAATTCGCCCTCCTGGAATTTCTGATGACCAAGTCCCCCCGTGCCGTCAGCAAGACCGCGATTGTGGAGCATGTCTGGGACCAGCACTTCGACCCGGAGACCAACGTGGTGAACGTGTACATGAACTACCTGCGGCGCAAGATTGACCGCCCGGGCTTGAAGCCGTTGCTTCAGACGGTGCGCGGTGTCGGTTTCGCGTTGCGTCAGGAACCTGAATGAGGTCCCTGCGGTCCAGAATGGTGTTTGGTGCGGCAGTGACCACACTGAGTACCGGGCTATTGACCGCAGCGTTTATTTATTTTCGATTGGGCGGATGGATGTCGGAACCGGCGCGGGCGCCGGTGGATGGCAGCTCCGCCCAATCGGTCCAAAAGGCCTCCCGCGACCCTGTTGCGGAACCGCTGGATTCACGTCGGGTTCGGGATTCCCTGATTCTCGAACTGGTTCCCTTCGTGGTTGGATTGACGGTCCTCGGCGGATTCCTTCCCATCGCAGCCAGCAGGTGGCTGTTGCAACCCATCCATCGGTTGAACGGTCGCCTGGCCTCGATCGATGCCGCGCAGCCGCGTGTGGACCTGGACTTTCCTGAGGTTGACGTGGAAATACAGGAGATTGTCGAGTATTTCATGCAAATCCTGAGTAAGTTGACCATTTCACTGGAAGACACCCGGGAGTATGCCGCAGAGGTTGCTCATGAATTGCGAACTCCCCTTCAAATCATCCGATTAAAGTTGGAGACCAGTCAGGCGAAGATTGATCCAATCCTTTCCGAGGAATTGCAGGAAGAGGTTCACCGGTTACGCCATGTCGTCGAACAGGTGCTTCTCGTGGCCAAGGCGGGTCGGGGGCGTTTGACGCTTCAAACCTCTCGTTTTGATGCCACCCAACTGACGAGTGACGTCATTGAGGATTTCCAGTTGCTGGCGGAGGAGCAACAGCGAAAGCTGACGTTGGTCCTTGGACCCTCGATGCTCATTGAAGCGGATCGAAAGTATTTCCGGCAGGTGCTGCATGCTCTGCTCACGAATGCCCTGACTCACGGAGAGGGCGAAATCCGGGTGAAGATCGTGGAGCACCGGAGCAGGCTTCGACTCTTTATTGGCAACAAGGTCAAACTGGGTCCTGGATCCCACAATCTCAGTCTGGGCTTGGGATTGCGGGTGGTGAAGGCTCTTCTGGGAACCATGCCCTGCGTCTGTTTTCGAAGGCACTCGGGCCCAACCATCTACGGGGTGCTGATCGATTTTACAGCGGTTCCGCCCGCCGCCCCGGTCGCCCGGCACCCGTCGGTCCATTGATTGGATTCCGACGCTACACACCGGCATCCGCAAATAAATGCGGAGGGGAGTTCTTGACTCCCAGACAGGGTTGGGTCTCTTGGGGGAAAGATGCCTTCAAAACCTGATTGTGTTTCGCCTCATCCGACCTTTGCCTCCCGGGGGGAGGCGGCGGGTGTGGCGTGGGCCGTTTGGATTTCATCGGTGGGATGTCTGGCGGGGAAGGTTTTGCACCTCCACGCCGACGACACCGTCGGGTACCGATTCTCCGATTATCAGGAGGAGCGCGGACGGGTAAAGGTCGAGACGCACGCTGCGGATTTCTCCGTGTCGGCGACCCCAAAGTTGACCCTCAAAGGCACCCTCGTCTACGATGCGATTTCGGGGGCTACACCGACGGGGGCCCCGCCTCCTGATGGAAGTTCCGAGGTGCCGGTGGTGGAGGTCAAGGACGTCCGGCGTGCCTTTTCCCTTGCCGCAGCCTGGCAGGAGGGACGGTTTCTCACCACGCCCCAGGTTTCGTACAGCAAGGAGCGCGATTATGAATCCACGGGTCTTTCTTTGAATGAGTCGATTGATTTCAATCAAAAGAACACCACGCTGAATCTTGGCCTGGCCCACGATTTTGACCGGGTCCTCCCCAATCGTGGCGAGTGGATTCGCAATGCCCGGGAAAAGGACGACACCGAGGGGTTGTTAGGGTTCGTCCAGCTCATCGATCCAGCCACATATGTTCGTGCCAATTTGACGCTGGGATATGGCTCCGGGTTCCTCACCGACGCCTACAAGCGGGTCGTGTTTCCCGAATTCAGCCCGGAGATCCTGCTTCCGGAGAAGCGCCCCGGCTATCGGTTCCGGCAGGTGTTCTACACGGGAATCACCCATTTCATCACCCGTATCGATGCGGCCACCGAACTGTCTTATCGATTCCATCACGACAGCTACGACATTTTTTCCCACACGGTTCAATTCGACTGGCGCCAGAAACTGGGCAAACGCGTCACCCTTTCGCCGTCGGTCCGGTTCTATGAACAATCATCCGCCTCCTTCTATGCTCCGGTTATCTCGGGAGACCCGCGTCCTGACGAAGGCTCGCCCATTCCAGAATATTATTCTTCCGACTTCCGCCTGTCGCGAATGAGAACCTGGACCTTCGGACTTGCGGCCAGCGTCAAGTTGATCGATGCCTGCACCCTCGATCTGGGCTATCAGCGCTATGAAATGATCGGCCTCGATGGAGTGACAGCGGCGAGCGCCTATCCCAAGGCCAATGTCTTTTCCGCCGGACTCCATCTCACCTTTTGATCCCGACCCCTATGAAACGCTTTCGATGGATGTTTTGGCTGCTGCTGCTGTCGACGTTGGGATGTGCCCATGTGAAGCCGTGGCAACGGGCGACCCTGGCGGATGAAACCATGCGACCGGACCGCGACCCGCTGGGCAATCTTCTCAGCGAGCACCTTTGGTTTTCCCGGGAGGCAGCCTCGGGGGGCCAGGGGGTCGGAGGCGGCGGATGCGGTTGCAATTGATCGGGCCGATTGCGGACACCGGGAACCACGGTTCCGCCCCGCCTCGGTTTCCATGAGTTTTCACCTTCACACCAGCAACCGTCTTGAACGGCTCACGGACCGGTTGGTGGCCTTGATGTCGCGGGATCCGGCACCGCCGTTCATTCCGGAACCCATCGTGGTTCACCACGTTGGCCTTGGGCGGTGGCTGAAGCTCGAAATTGCCTCCCGTTGGGGAGGGTGCATCGGGGTGGAATTTCCACTCCCAAGGGCCTTTATTGCCCGCGTGATGGATGGCCTGGTGGGCGGTGAAAATCCCGATCCAGGCTACGAAAGGAACACGCTTCAATGGCATCTT
>CAIPFS010000387.1 GCA_903864375.1 uncultured Verrucomicrobiota bacterium | reverse complement strand
GTCCACCAGTCGGGTCAATGCCCCGGGGGCATCATTCGTGTGCAAGGTGGAAAGAACCAGATGCCCGGTGAGCGATGCCTGAACGGCAATCTGCGCGGTTTCCCGATCCCGGATTTCGCCGATCAACAAGACATCCGGATCATGCCGCAAAATCGCCCGAAGCCCACGGGCGAAGGTCAGTCCGGACTTTTCCGACACCTGAATCTGGTTGATCCCCCGCAACTGATATTCGATGGGATCCTCGATGGTGATGATTTTCCGGACTGCGTCGTTGATGGCGTTGAGGGCCGTATATAACGTCGAGGTCTTGCCGCTGCCGGTGGGTCCCGTCACCAGAATGATCCCGTGCGGCAAGGCCAGGACCCGCTGGAATGACGCCAGATCGCGGGCATCCATCCCCAGTTGCCCCATGCCCCGCAGAGTGGCGTTTTGGCGCAACAATCGCAGCACCACCGCCTCACCATGCAACATCGGGATCACCGAAACCCGGATGTCCACCTCGGCGTCATCCAACCGAATCTTGATGCGTCCATCCTGCGGCAATCGTTTCTCCGCGATGTTGAGGTGGCTGAGGATTTTGACCCGCGAAACAATGGCCGGTTGAAAGCGTTTGATCTGCGCCGGAACCGGGACCTCCTGAAGCACACCATCAATGCGGTATCGAATCCGCAATTCATTCTCGAACGGTTCGAGGTGAATGTCGGAAGCCCGCAGTTCGATGGCATCCCGAAGGATCTGATTGACGAAACGGATGATCGAGGCGTCCTCGGCCGCCTCATCCAGATTGGTATTTTCGTCGTTCTCGTCCTCGACGACCTGAAAGGACCCTTCTTCACCGAGGGTACCAAGGGTGTCGGCGCCGACACCCAGCCACTTTTTCAGCTCCCGCTGGATCGCTTCCCGGGGAGCCAGAACCGGCTGCAACCGGAGGCCGGTGACCGCTTTGAGCCCATCAAGTCCAGAGGTGGAAAAAAGGCGGCTGGTGGCGACATCGACCCGACCGTTTTCCCGACGGATCGGAAGCAATTCCTCCTTGAGAAGCATCCGGGCCGGAAAAAGTCCCAGCAGTTCCTTCTCCGGCTGGATGTCGTCCAACGGATTGTAGGGAACGGCATACTCCCGGGCGACCCAGCGGAGCACGTCCGCTTCGGATTCCATTCCCGCCCCCCCCTCTTCCTCCAAGGTCCGGCTGACCAGGGGCCGATCAGCCGCTGAAACCTGAAAATCCGCCACCATGCGATCGAGCAGGGTTCCAGATGTCGTTTCGGCCATGGTGTGAAAAGGGGAGAGTCGGAAACAGATCTTCGAAGAGGTCAGGTGCAGTGTGGCAACCACCTACTTGAGCAACCCACCCAGAACGGCTGCGGCTTCCTGTTTGACGGAAAGCACCTTGCGCAAATCTTCCTGGGCGGCTTCCAGCTTGGCTTCCTTGTCCTTCACCGAGGCGCGGTAAGCCGAAAGCTTCGCCTTGACCACGTCCGCCGACGCATTGTCGTCGACGGCCTTTTGCAACGCTTCCTGTTCGGGGCTCGCCTCGCCGCCAGGTCCACGACGACCATTGTTTCCCGGGCCGCCAGGCCCGCCGGGTCCGCCGCGCCGACCACCAAATCCGCCGGGTCCCCGGAAGCCCACCGCCATGCGGGCTTCGGTCACCTTTTGGATCCGGGTTTCAATCAACTTCCATTCCTCATCATCCTTGACCCCGAGCTGCTCCCGGTACCGCTCCAGCATCATTTTCTGGAATTGGGCGGGATCGAAATTGCGTCCGCCACCGGGACCACCAGGTCCGCCGGGAGGCCCTCCGGCAGGCGGTTGCGCAGCGTCCTGAGCGCACGCGGTTCCGACAGTGACCAGGGCGGCTAAACCCACCCCGACGATTGGACGAAGGAAGCGATTCATGGGAGTCATCGATAGATTTGGATGTGTTGTGCTAACGGTCATCGAGACTGATGGTCCCGGCGAACGGTTACAGGAAAACAGGTTCCATTCGCCGCCGCAGACTGTGATTCCATCGCCCCTCGGGAACGTTCACTCCATCCCCATCCCCGGCGGCCGGCCCGAAACAATAAAATGAACCGCGCTACCATCCGGGGCCCCGCCGACATCATGACTTCCGTCGTTGTTTCTCCATGAATCCGCTGAGCCATTCCAAATCCACGGCGGCCATCTCCCGGTCCAGCGGGTGGGAATCCGTGCTCAGGCTCAACCATTCCACAAACCCATCGAGGTGACCGCTGAACAGGAGCACCAATTGGGTCGCGGCCTCGTTTAATCGTTCCGGGGCCCAGCCGCTGCCGCCCAGCCGGACCGGTCCCAACGACGACTTTTCAAACCACCCCAGCGGCATCGTTGTCACACTTCGGGAGGGATGAAGTCCCAGCCACAGGAGCCGGGTGATCCCCGTTTGAAGCCGCACGGCAACGCCGCCCCAGGGACCCGCCTGCTTCCAATCGACGGGAGGCTCCTGCTCCAGACCCAATTCGAGAATTCCTTCGGCAAGGCGCCAGACCAAAAACCGGGGACGGCCCGGCCAGACTCCGGCGCGGTTGAATCGGGGGCGAAGCGCCAGCAACAGCTCCCTCTCCCGCGCCAGCGCGGCACCTTCATCCGGACACTCCTCCCAATCGATCGACACCGCGGTATGCAGCAACCGGATCGTCCTTCGAGGTAATTGCTCGGGATTCGCCACGCGGTACTGACTCAGGCGTTGGCGCAGATTCTTCGCCTTGCCGACATAAATGACGGTATGGGACGCGTCGCGGAACCGGTAGACCCCGGAATGCGATGGCAAACTTCGAAAGAAATCCCGTCCCAACCGCTCCACCAGCGGTTGCGCATCGGGAAGCAATCGGAGTTGCGTCGGAGACACCCCGCGATTCAATCGCTTTCAGTCCAGCTGTCGAGAAGGACTGACGCCTTCCCGTGCCTCTTTTTCCATTCCATCCTTTCGGCTGGCATGCCCGGTGCTCGACCGATGGCGTGGCTTACCGATTCATTGGATGGCGGATTCTGAGCACGGTGTTCACCCTCTACTTCACCGCGTTCCGACTCCACGCCGATCCCCTGCCCCGATTGTTGGTTCGCGATGGCCTCCTCCTCACCATGAAGGAGGGGGAAACCGCCCCGTTCATCGGCTACGTATTGGTGGGGGCCGACGGAAAAATTGCTGCCATTGGCCATGGCCAACCCCCGGTCGGCACCCAGGCTCAGACCGTCGTGGACGCGGGCGGGAAAATCATCATTCCCGGCTTTGTTTCAGGCCACAGTCATATCTTCGCCACCGGCATGCGCGGGTTGGGAGCGTCCTCAACCATCCGCGCCTGGATTGATGCCTGGATTCCCTACATCGCCGCTTCCTCGGACGAAGACCTCTACTATTACACCCTTCACGGTTGCCTCGATTTCCTGCGGTACGGACTGACCAGCGCCTACAATTTTGCCTACTCAGGAACCGAATACACCAGCTACGGCGGAAAACCGGCGGCCTTGCGTCCGGGCGACTGGGATGAGCTCCAGATTCGGGGAGCCGTGGAATCCGGTCTCCGGGTCGTTCATTCCTTTGCCCTTCAACGGGCGGCAACCATGGATCAGAATCGGGCGTATGTCGCCAGCGTGGTCAAGATTGGCCAGCGTTACGCCCAGGATCACGACAATTTCCTCAAGCTCTCCATCATGGGAGCTGCGGCTTACATTCAGTCTCCGGAAATCGTCCAACAGGAAGGCATGGTCCTCCGGGAGTTCGGCATTGATAATCAGTCCCACTTTCTTGAACCGCCGGACAACCTCGAACAGCGCGACCGGTTTCCCTGGTTTGCCGAGGCCGGCCTGTTGGGAACCAATCTGACCTTCGGGCATTTCATTCACACGACACCTGAAATCATCGCCGCTTCGGGCAAGGCCGGGGCGATGATGTGCTGGAATCCGCTGTCCAATGGGCGCCTGGCCTCCGGAATTGCCGATATCCCCGCCTGCCTGAAAGCTGGAATTCCCATCGGCATCGGCGTGGATGATCAATGTGCCAGTGATATTCCCGACCCATTTGAAAACATGAGGATGGGCCTGTACGTCATCCGTGCCTCCCGGGAAAACGCCACCATCCTTTCCCCGTACGATGTCCTTAAATTCCACACCCTGGGGGCAGCCCGGGTCATGCGCGTGGCCGACCGGATTGGCAGCCTGGAGCTGGGAAAATTTGGGGACCTCCTGGTCATTGATCCCCGCCGACGGGATGTCGGGCCGGTCCATGATCCCTATGCCACGGTGGTGCTCGCCTGTGGCCAGATGAACCTCGATCAGGTCTATGTCGGTGGAGTGCTCAAGGCCCTCCGGGGTGAGTTGGTCGGGGTGAAATTTGAGGCGATTTCCGATCAGGTCCATCAACGGGTCAAGGCGGCGATTGCCCGGACTCCGCCCCGGAAATAGCCTGAACTTCACGCTCTCCAAAAACCAACCAACGAGCAGCAAAGGCCGGGCGCCTCACGATGTAGCGCAGGCATTCCTGTCTGCCGTGCGGACGAGAGGTCCGCGTTTCCAGGGTAGGCATGGTTTGGGCCGAGCCCGGCTTTATCGGGAGAGGTGATGATCCCCGCAACGATCGGGGACTTGTCCCACAGTAGCGGGACAAGTCCCCATATCGATTTCAACCACCGTCGCTTGGGTACCGCCTCGAGGGTTCTTACAGCCGATGGCAGGTTCGACTCGACTGTTTTTCTCTGTGCCCTCGGAGCTCTCTGTGGTCCATCCCTGCTTCCGATTGAACCATGGGATTTTTGACCTGCTCAAGCCATGTGACGGGCTTTCAGCCCTCCAGCCTCCTGGTTTACTCCACCTGGGCCGTTGGCCCAGGCTGGCATGTGTACGGGCCGTTGGCCCTCCAAAATTCGCCCGTAGGAAAACGTTCGTTTCCTCGACATCTCCTCCGAGGGCCTTCGCTCCCTTCGCCGTGGGATCGGGCCTTGGACCCATCTATCCGTTTCAGGATGGGTTCCCGCTGAATATAGTTAGCGCCGACTTACGCTCGGCGGCTACACGAATAGGCGCGGGGCCTCCTGCCCATCACCACTCGAACCGAATCGAACCGACAATCGTTAATCCCGGAAGTTCACAAAGGCCAGGGCCACCGGAAAATCCTCCTGCCGGAGGGCCGCAATGACAGCCTGGAGATCGTCCCGGTTTTTGCCGGTCACCCGTAACTCGTCGCCCTGAATGGCTGCCGTGACCTTGATGCCGGTCTGCCGAATGAAGAGAGCGATGGCCTTGGCATTTGCTCCATCGATGCCCGCCTTGAGTTTGATGCTCTGCCGCGCGTGACCCAGGGGCGACAGTTCCGCCTCCTCCACCTCATACTGCTTGGGACTGATATTGCGCTTGTTGAGTTTCGCCTGAACCAGTTCCGATAATTGCTGCATCTGAAAGGCGGCTGCTGCCCGCAGCTTGATTTCGGTCTTCTCGAGGACGATCTCCGCATTGCTTCCCTTGAAGTCAAAGCGGGTCGCCAGTTCCTTTTGAGCCTGATTCACGGCATTCTCGATCTCCATCGAGTTGATCCGCGAGACCACGTCGAAGCTGGGCATAAGATCTATCTATTGAACTATTGAGCCACGGGAATGAAACGAATGCACACCGGCGAACCGACCTCCAGCTTTTGTCCGGTCGGAGTCAGGTGGCCGGTGTTGCCATCCACCGCAAAGATGAAAATGGAGTCCGAATCCTGATTCGCCGCCCAGAGCCAGCGACCCGTCGGGTCCAGGTTGAAATTGCGCGGCGTTTTTCCCCCGGTCGGAATGTTCTCAATCCGCGTCAGATGGCCATCCGCCTCGACGCGGAACACGGTGAGACTGTCATGCCCGCGATTGGATCCATAAACGAAATGTCCGTTGGGATGCACCCTTACTTCTGCAGTGGTACTGTTCCCATGAAACTCCGGAGGCAACGTCGAAATCGTCTGTTGTAGCGTCAATCCGCCCGTCGCCGGGGAATACGCCAGCACACCCACGGTCGACAGCAATTCGTTGATGACATAAGCAAACCGTCCGTCCGGAGAGAAACTCAGGTGCCGGGGTCCACTCCCGGGGGGAAGCTTCAAGGCCGCGCCGTCCGCCGGAAGGAGGCGTCCATCGGCAGGATTCAGTCCATAACGAAGGACGTTGTCGGTGCCCAGATCTGCGACAAACGCGAACCGGTTGTCCGGGGAGGTATTGATGCTGTGGGCGTGCGGTTCCTTTTGCCGCCCTGGATTCACACTCGAGCCGGCATGTTGAAAGAATGCCGCATGCGGTGCGACAGAGCCATCGCTGCGGATGGGAAAGGAGGCCACACTGCCGCCCCCGTAGTTTGCCGCGAGCAAGGCCTTGCCGGTCTGGTCCACCGTCACGTGGCAGGGCCCTCCCCCCTCGGTGGATTGCTGATTCAGCTCGGTGAGTTTGCCCGAAGTGGCATCGATGCGAAAGGAGGTCACATAGCCGCCCGGAGCACCGTTCCACTCGCCCACTTCATTGGCGGCATACAAATGCCGCTGATCGGGGTGGATGGCCAGGAAGGTCGGGTTGACGGTTTTGGCCACCAAGCCCAGGGATTCCGCCCTGCCCGTCTGGGTGTCAAAACGGTAGGCATAAATGCCGTCGCTATGAGTACCGGTATAGGTGCCGACGTAGGTGATAAACTGGGTGGCCGCGCCCAATCCGTTGGACGAAGCCAGAGTCATGGCTGTCAACGCGCCGATGCCAAAAAGACGGACCCATGGATGCATGCCCGGATGTAACTCCGGTCTGGGCCTGCCGACAATCCGATTGTCACGTGAATATCCATCAGACCCCTCTCGTTTTGACTTCGTGAGGAAACACCGCACACTGGCCAAAACCTTGAAAGCGATGTCCGCCTTTCCAGTCTTCCACCGCATGGTGTTGGTCGCACTTGCCGCTGCGATCACCCCCCTGGGTCATGCCATGGCCGGGGCTCTGCCGCCCGAACAGGTGGAATTCTTCGAAAACAAGGTTCGTCCGGTATTGGTCGACCGCTGCTATGGCTGCCATTCGGCCACCTCCGAGAAAATCAAGGGTGGCCTCCGGGTCGATACCCGGGACGGACTGCTCAAGGGTGGCACCACCGGAAGCGCCATTGAACCCGGCCAACCGGAGCGCAGTCTTCTGATTCAGGCGGTCAAGGGGACGGCCAAAGACCTCGATCAAATGCCTCCCAAGAAGGAGCCCCTCAAGCCGGAGGAGATTGCCGCGCTCGAGGAATGGATCCGCATGGGGGCCCCGGATCCCCGAACCGGCCCCACACCCGCCGTTGCGTCCGCCGCCACCCATTGGGCCTTCCTGCGTCCCGTGGACCCCAAGCTGCCTTCCCCCGGAACGGGAGCCCATCCTGTCGACGAATTTCTTCGGGTCCGAAAAACGACCGCCGGACTGAAACCGGTTGCCAGAGCCGACAAGCGCACCCTGCTCCGCCGCGCCACCTTTGACCTGACGGGACTGCCTCCCACCCCTGCCGAATTGGATGCATTCCTCGCCGACACCTCGGCCACGGCCTATGCCAGGGTCCTGGATCGGTTGCTCGCATCACCCAGATACGGTGAACGCTGGGGGCGGTTCTGGCTGGATGTGGCCCGATACGCGGATTCCAAGGGGTATGTCTTCGAACAGGAACGGCGCTTCAGCCATTCGTACACCTACCGGGATTGGGTCGTGGGTGCCCTCAATCGGGACCTGCCGTACGACCAATTCCTCATTCAGCAACTGGCGGGGGACAAGCTGGCCACCGCCCAGGACCCCTCGCCGATGGCAGCCCTCGGTTTCCTGACCCTGGGCCGGCGCTTTCTGGACAACACACCGGACATCATTGATGACCGCATCGATGTCGTCTTCCGCGGTACGCAGGGGTTGACCGTTGGTTGCGCCCGCTGCCACGACCACAAATACGACCCGATTCCCACCGCCGACTATTATTCCCTTTACGGCGTGTTCGACAGTTGCCACGAGCCCTCGGAAAAGCCGTTGCTGGGACCCAATCCCGATCCCGGCGAGACGGCCCGTTATGAGCAGGAGCGGAAGACCCGTCAAAAGAGCCTGGATGACTTCCGTGCGGAACGAACGGCGGACGTGCTGAAGACTCTTCGGGAGCATGTGGGTGATTACCTGGCCGCCGCCCAGGATTCCCTCGGTCTTGATTGGACCAACCTCGAAAGCCTGGCCCGAACACGGAATCTCAATCCTGGATTGGTGGCTGCCTGGAAAACCCGGCTGGAACAATGGCGCGGTGTTCGAAATCCGGTCTTCGCCCCCTGGTTCGCCCTGGCAGCGCTGTCCACCAACGATTTTGCCGCCTCCGTTCCGAAGGTCCTGGAACAATTAAATGCCGCAACCAATTCCCCGTCGCTGAACACAGCCGTCTTGCTGGCACTGACCAACCCGGTTCCGGCCAGTTTCCATGAAGTCTCCCAGCGCTACGGCGACCTGTTGACCAAGGCTTCCCAACAATGGCTGGACGCCGTGGCATCCGCGGAAAAAGAACACCGGCCACCTCCGGAAAAACTGGACGATCCGGCACGCGAAGAGCTTCGGATCCTTCTGGAATCGGAGCATTCGCCGGTGCGCGAAGCGCTGGCGGATGTCGATCGGTTCTTCGACACGCCCACCGGCCAGAAGTTGAGGAAGTTGCGCCGCGAACTCGACGAACTGGATGCCACCCATCCCGGGGCTCCCCTTCGAGCGATGGCCCTCGTTGACAACGACAACCCGTCCGAGCCGGTGATTTTCAAACGTGGGAATCCGGGCAATCACGGACCCGCCGTCAAGCGTCAGATGCCCGCCATCCTTTCTGGAACGGAGCGAAAGCCCTTCACTCAGGGAAGCGGTCGACTGGAGATGGCACAAGCCATCGCCAGCAGGGACAATCCCCTGACCGCCCGGGTCATGGTCAATCGGGTCTGGCTCCGACATTTCGGAAGCCCCCTGGTGCGGACCCCCTCCGATTTTGGTGTTCGATCCGATCCGCCGGTCCAACCCGAAGTGCTGGATCACCTGGCCGTCTGGTTCATGGACCACGATTGGTCGCTCAAAAAATTGCATCGGTACCTCATGTTGACTGAGACCTATCAAGCGGTCAGCGACCCCGGCCCCGATCCCGCCGCAGTGGCTGCCTTCAATGAAAACGAACGTCTGGACCCGGGAAATGGTCTCCTGTGGCGAATGAACCGCCAGCGATTGGACTTTGAGGCCCTGCGCGATTCCCTTCTGGAAGTCAGCGGCCAATTGGACCACGCCCTCGGAGGGCAACCGGTCGAAATGTTCGATGCCAAGGATTCCCCCCGCCGGAGTCTCTACGGGTTCATTGACCGACAGAATCTTCCCGGGATTCTCCGGGTGTTTGATTTCGCCTCTCCCGATGTCAGCTCGCCCATGCGGTTCCAGACCACCGTCCCGCAACAGGCGCTTTTCCTCCTCAACAGTCCCTTTATCGCGCGCCGGGCGGAAGGGTTCGTCCGCCATCCGGAACTCGGAGCCCTGGAAGGACCCGCCGATAAAATCAAGCGCATGTATTTACTGGCATTTCAACGTCCACCGACGACTCAGGAACTTGAAATGGGGTTGCAGTTCATCGGGGGAACACCGCCGGCTCCGCCGGAACTTCCGGCCAGCGCTGCCTGGAGCTATGGGACAGGAGCATTTGATTCCGCCAGCGCCCGGGTTACCCATTGGACCCGGCTGCCGCACTTCACCGGCAAGACCTGGCAGTGGGAGGACAAAATCCCATCGTCTGACGGCAAGTGGACCTCCCTGCACGAATCGGGAGGACACCCCGGGCATGGCGCCGCCGATGCGGCCATCCGCCGGTGGACCGCCCCCATCGACGGAGTTGTGACCGTCTCCGGCCATTTGAACCATCCCGGAGACCACGGCGACGGCATCCTCGGTCGCCTTGATCTGCCCGGGTTGGCATGGCCATGCACCCG
>CAIPFS010000386.1 GCA_903864375.1 uncultured Verrucomicrobiota bacterium | reverse complement strand
AGTGAAGCGACGCTCCTCTACTATTGACGTAGACGTCACTGTCTCTCCCTCATCTCGCAGCTCAAGACTGCCAAGGGAGCCATCGAGGAGCTAAAGAAGGCAGAGTATGCGGCTCAGGCAGAGGTTTCCCAGATGAAGGAGGAGCTCCAGTGTCAGCAGAAAGCTCTGAACGAGGCGCTCGCCTCACTTAGTTCCCAGCCGCTCATCATTGACAAATCGGGCGAGGTGGCGGTACTGTTGAGTGAAGCAACGAAGCTAAAGGCTACGATTTCATCATTGCAATCCAAGGTCTACCAGCAAAAGCGTCAGCTGGACTCAGTCCTGGCGGAGGCGGAGGCAATTCGACGCGCGGCGAACGCGCATTGAGGTTTCGAACTCGCTTTAACGGAATCCCCCAAGTAACACAGAAACCAAACAGTAATTCACCACAACAACATCTCCAGCGGCCGCGGGGCGCTGGACATCCGTGTACTTGGCGCGTTGATCGCGAAGAATATTCGTGGCTCGCTCCAGATCGGCATCCGTCGCGGTCGCGAGCTCCCGCCGAACGGTGAGTCCCTTGTAGTTTGGAAGGGGAAACTCCGGCGCGTGCTCCAGAGTCACGGTGTAGCCAAACGCCTGGCCCCGACCAAAGCTCAATTCTTCCGAACCAAGGGTGACGATCACCCGCAGGCGTTCCTGCTGGGTGGCTTCCTTGAAAGATTCCTCGGAAAGCTGACGACGGGTTTCCTCAATGATCCGGGCGTCAAAATTTCGCACCACCAGATGGCGGGGAACCTTTCCGGCCCTGAAACCGGGAAGCTGGGCTTCGCGTTGAAACTTGCCCGTGATTTGTTCAAAGGTGGCGTTGACTCGCTCGGCGGCAACCTCGATGCGGAGGAGCTTTTTACAGGGTCCCAGCGTCTCGACAGATACAGTAACACTCATAGAAAATAGGCGATCATTCCGGCCGCCAACCAGCAACTGGAACAGCGACAAAGGGCTGTGAGATTAGTTGGCTTTCGGCTCCGGGGTCAAGTCCGCTCTCCGAAGGAACAGACACCCGTTGCCACCTGCCTTTTGTCACCGAATTTTCTGGTCCGAACGAATTTCAACGATTGAAATAGCGTCTCATCCACTCCTTATGACGAAGCTTTCCACCCGGGCGACCTCTTGGTCCCTGGCCATCACGCTCGCCCTCTCTGCAAGAGCCGACGGAGCACGCTCCGGTCGGGAACATGCCCTCGAACAACTGCGTCAAATGCAAGTGGCCGATGGACTGGAGGCCGGCCTGTTCGGTGTCGAACCGATGGTGGTCAATCCTGCCAACATCGATGTCGATTCCAAAGGCAGGGTCTGGGTCACCGAGGGTGCCAACTACCGTCTTTTCCAAAAATGGGGCAAACTTCGTCCGGGAGGAGATCGCATTCAGGTTTTGGAAGACACCGACGGCGATGGAGTCGCCGACAAGGTCACCACCTTCTATCAGGGGGACGACGTCAATGCGGCTCTGGGAATATGCGTCTTGGGCGACAAGGTCATTGTCAGCCGTTCCCCCAATGTCCTTGTTTTTGAAGACAAGGATGGAGATCTGAAGGCGGATGGACCTCCCGTCAAGCTGTTCACTGGAATCCAGGGTGTGGACCACGACCACGCCGTCCACGCGTTCGTGTTTGGCCCTGACGGCAAGCTGTATTTCAACATGGGCAATGAGGGCAAGGAATTGCACACGCCCGATGGCAAACTGGTGGTGGATGTTGATGGCAAAGAAGTCATCACCAACGGGAAGCCGTATCGCCAGGGTCTGGCTCTCCGCCTCAATCTGGATGGCACCGGCCTGGAAGTTCTGGGCAATAACTTCCGAAACAACTTCGAACTGGCGGTGGATTCGTTCGGAACGGTCTGGCAGTCGGATAACGACGATGACGGCAACCGGGGTGTCCGGATCAATTACGTTCTTGAGCACGGCAACTTTGGCTATACGGACGAAGTTACGGGTGCCGGATGGGATCAAAAGCGAACTGGTTGGGAAGAGGAAGTTCCCCT
>CAIPFS010000385.1 GCA_903864375.1 uncultured Verrucomicrobiota bacterium | reverse complement strand
CTCAAACCTTCCCCTTGCCACGAGCGGTCAGGAGTCCTAAAACTTACGGGTGTCGGTCCGGAGGCGGGTGTGGTTCAATGGTAGAATGTGGGCTACCCAAGCCTGAGACGAGGGTTCGATTCCCTAAACCCGCTCCATTGATAATCAACGAGTTACGAGGAAGTGCAAGTAAAGTGCAAGTAAATCACCGAGGCTGAGCCTAGTTTTCTCCCGCCTTCGAAACATTCGGTTTTTCGGCATTTCCAGCCGGGTTCGATTCCAAACGGTCCCTGAACAGGAATCTTTCTGTCCCGAATCTGGCTCCGCAGCCGTTCCCCCGCCAAACCTTCGGAGTGCAGTAGTGCAGTCATCCTCCTCTGGCATTTCGGATCAGGACACACTCACTTTCCAATCTGGTTTCGTCGGTCGGCGGCTTCACAGCTTCCCCGGCAGCGATCGTTGCGCTGTCGGTGAATGGTCTCCAGAATAACCGATGATTGCCGCCGGAACCAAAAAAGCAGTTTGCCGAGAGCCTCTCCGGGCTTATCGAGCGGGTGACCTTTTTCAACGACGACAGCGGATTCTCGGTCATCAAGGTGAAGACCAAGGGGCACCGGGATCCGGTTACGGTGGTGGGTAGTCTGCCATCGGTCAGCGCCGGTGAGTGGGTCACGGCGGAAGGTCACTGGATTCAGGACCGGGAGTTTGGCCTCCAGTTCAAGGCGGAGATGCTTACCAGCACGGCTCCGACCAGCCGCGAGGGCATCGAGAAATACCTCGGAAGTGGAATGGTCAAGGGTATTGGTCCTGTCTACGCCAAAAAGCTTGTCGACCGTTTTGGTGAGGAAATCTTCGATGTCATCGAAACTCGTTCGGTGCGTCTGGAGGAACTCGACGGGATCGGTCCCAAGCGTCGCAAACGGATCAAGGAAGCCTGGGCGGAACAGAAGGTCATACGCGAGATCATGCTCTTCCTGCACAGCAACGGCGTGAGCACGAGCCGGGCGGTGCGCATTTTCAAGACCTACGGTTCCGATGCCATCGAGAAGGTACGAAACGATCCGTACCGGCTGGCGAAGGATATTCACGGAATCGGTTTCAAAACCGCCGACCAGATCGCCCAGAAGATCGGCATCCCGCATGACTCCCTGCTGCGGGCCGCCGCCGGTTTGGGTCATGTGCTCATCGAGGCCACCAACGAAGGACACTGTGCGCTGCCGGTCGAGTTGATCCGGGACGAGGCGGGCAAGCTGCTTCTGGTGGACGACAAGATTGTCACCGAAGCTCTCGAACGCACCATCGCAAACAAGGACCTCGTTCAGGAAACCGTCGACAATCAGGAACTGATTTTCCTGCCGCACCTCAAGCGTGCCGAGGAGAACATCGCCGCCAGAGTTCGTAGTCTGGTGCAGGCACCTGCCACGTTTCCGGAGATTGATTTCGAGAAGGCGGTCGTTTGGTGCCAGGCGAAGACCGGCAAGGAACTGGCGCCCAGCCAGCGCGAAGCCCTGAAGCTGGCGCTCGCGAGCCGGGCGCTCATCATCACCGGCGGTCCCGGAGTGGGCAAAACAACGTTGGTGAATGCCATCCTGCTAATCCTGCGGGCCAAGAAGGTGCGCTGCCTGCTGTGCGCACCTACCGGCAGGGCGGCCAAGCGCCTGAGTGAAACCACCGGTGTCGAAGCCAAGACCATTCACCGGCTGCTGGAGGTCAATCCTGCCGCAGGCGGCTTTAAGCGCAATGAGGCCAACCCCCTGGACTGCGATCTCCTCGTCGTGGACGAGACATCGATGGTCGACGTGGTGCTCATGTCGCACCTGCTCCGAGCCATGCCGTCCAATGCCAGCCTGTTGCTGGTTGGCGACATCGACCAGTTGCCCAGCGTCGGTCCGGGGATGGTCCTGCGCCACCTGATTGAAAGCCAGATCGTGCCGGTGGTCCGTTTGACAGAAGTCTTCCGACAGGCGGCGCACAGCCGGATCATCACCAACGCTCATCGGGTCAACGAAGGCTGGATGCCGGAGGTTTCAGCCAAGGGCGCAGATTCGGATTTCTTTGTGATCGACCGAGAGGAACCCGAGCAGGTCGCCGATACCCTGGTCGAGATGGTCAAAACCCGCATTCCGGCCAAGTTCAAGCTGGATGCCATCCGGGACATTCAAGTGCTTTGCCCGATGAATCGGGGGTCGCTTGGCAGCCGGGACCTGAACCTCCGGTTGCAAGACGAGCTAAATCCCTGGAAGCAGGGTGAACCCGTGGTGGAGAAGTTCGGCTGGCGCTTCCGATTACGCGACAAAGTCATTCAGACCGAGAATGACTACGACAAGGACGTCTTCAACGGCGATATCGGCCAGGTGACCCAGATCGACGAAGCGGAACGCGAGGTGACCATCCGCTTCGACCAACGGGACGT
>CAIPFS010000384.1 GCA_903864375.1 uncultured Verrucomicrobiota bacterium | reverse complement strand
TCGACAAACCGCACACCCCGCTCCGCCAATCGGCGGGCGACCAGACACTGCCAGGCAAAGCCCTTGGTGCTCCCCCGCTCCAACCCGTAGAGCGCCAGCGTGGCGTCGCTCTCGCGGGTGAGGTCGAAGACGTCCGGCAGTTCCATCTGCATCCCAAAGGCCGTCTCGAACGACTGGATTCGAGCCGCGAGCAGTGGATCGTCGGCGCGGGCGGCGAGATGTCGCCGATTCATCCTGCCCAGCGCCCCGAGCTCCAATTCCTGCAACCGGACGGAAGCGACACGCCGCCTCAGGTTCACAACCGGTTCCTCCCCGGGCACCACCAGCGTTCCCTGATGCGCGCCCGGCAGGAAGTCATTTGCCCACACCTGACCGCCGGCATAGGGGGTTTTCGGCGCGATGACGACGAAGGACGGCAGGTTGCTGTTCTCGGTTCCGAGTCCATAGCTGATCCACGAGCCAATGCTTGGACGGGCGAAGGTGAACGAACCGGTGTGGATGCCGAGGGTGGCCTCATAGTGGTTCGTGTGATCGGACTTCATGGAGCGGATCACGCAAAGATCGTCCACGCATCCGGCCACGTGCGGAAACAACCCGCTCACTTCGGTGCCACATCGGCCATGGCGTTTGAATTCCCACTGCGGCCGTTTGGCGTACATCTTGAAATCGCCCTTCCGTCCCTGGAATTCATCAACGGACACCTCCTGGCCGCCGTCGGCAAACAATCGCGGTTTGGGGTCCCACGAGTCCACGTGCGACACCCCTCCGCTCATGTAGAGGAAGATGACCCTCCTGGCCCGGGGTGAAAAATGCGGTGCGTGGGCCAGAAGCGGATCCGTCGATGGGGATCGCGCGGCGTCCGCGGCCAGCATCGTCGATACGATTCCAGGATACAGCAGCGAACCGCCCGCCAGCGAGCGGAGGAAGCCGCGGCGTGAGGGATCGTAAGCGGGCAGGGGTTTCATGGGTGCGTCAGTCCACAGTCAGGAATTCGTTACTCCCCATCAACACACGAATAAAGGCGGCCAGCGCGGCCGCTTCAGGGTTTTTTGCGCCCATGGCCAGTAGTTCGGCGCGATAGGCTGATAGAAACTCCTTGGCCCCGGCGTTTTCCCCGGCGGCGGGAGCGCGGGCCAGAACCCGGCGGTACATCACCTCAACCGCCTGCGTCTCGTCCCCTCCGACGGCCATCACTCGCGACGCCATCCGGGCGGCATTGTCATGAACGAAGGGATCGTTCAGAAAAAACAGGGCCTGCGTGGGTACCGTGGTGATCCGGCGTTCCGCGGTGCTGGCATTCGGATCCGCACCGTCGAAAAGTGCCAGAAACGGGTGACGTTTGATGCGCTGGGTCATCAGGTAAACACTCCGCCGGTTGTGTTCGTAAACGGCTCCAAAGGGTCCGTGCTGCGTAAAGGCCCAGCCTGTTGGCGCCGGGAATGGATGATGGCGTCCGGGCGTCAGGTCCAGCTCTCCGCTCACCTTCAAAATTGCATCCCGTGTCTCCTCCGCTCCAAGGCGACGGCGGGGAAAGGGCGAAAAATCGTCCGCACCCGGTGTCTCCGCCGGCACGTGATCCCGCCTCAAAATTCCAGTACGCGCCATCGGAGCCACCGGGCAATCCTCGCCGGAACCGGACTCTGAAGGCTGATCGTGGGGACCGGCCCGTTCGCCCACGACTTCCCCGGAACTCCGCTGGCGATAGACTGCGCTGAGCATGATCAGTCGATGCATGGCCTTCACCGACCATCCGCTGCGCACAAACTGCGTCGCCAGATAATCCAGGAGTTCGGGATGGGACGGTCGCTGTCCCCGAATGCCGAAATCGTTCGGAGTCTTCACGAGACCTCGACCGAAGTGATACTGCCAGATCCGATTGACCATGACGCGGGCCGTCAGTGGATTCGTCGGAGAGGTCAGCCATCCGGCGAGTTCGAGGCGTCCGCTCCCCGAGGTGTCCGCCGGCAGCAGACCACCGCCCAGCGCTGGAAGAAATCCCCGGGGCACCTCCCCGGCCGGACGGTCGGGCTCGCCCCGCTGTTGAAGCCGGGAATTGCGCGGTGTCCCGTCACTCACCGCGTAGGCGAGCTCAAACGGTCCCTCGGCGAGGAGGGTCTCGAGTTCCCTCCGAGCCGCTTCCGCTTCCAACACCCGCCTCGCCTGCTCCTGTCGCAGCTGTTCGACCTGCTGACGCCGTTGTGCGTGGAGCTCTGCCGTCTGAACAACCGGTGGGGCATCCAACGCTGGGAGCGGGGTTTCGCTGAGCGCAAAATTGTCGACCTGCAACGCGGGCCGTTCGCCGTTCGGCTGTCCGTAGCTGTCGATGAAGGTGTAATCGATGACGCCATCCCAGCCCGGCGCGAGTGTCCCCGAGAATCGGGTGGGTACCGTCGACACAGAGGAGAGGGTGCCCTCGAAGGTCTTTGACCCGGGATCCAGGGTCAGTCGCACCTGATACCATTCCCCGGGACGCAGCAGAGCCACCACCTTGGGCTCCCCACTGTCGCGTTGAAACAATTGGGTGCAGCCGATGAACAATTCAACCGCCGCCGATCGTCCCGGGTCATGTCCGAGATAGTACCGCCATGTACCACCCACCGCGTTTCCTTCCGGCGAACAGCGAAAGTCGAAGGCGGCATGGATCCGGGGGGTGCTTCCGGCCTGCCATTTTCTGGCGAGGGTTTGTCCAAACCCATTGTAGTGCCCCCCGCCCGGCAGCGACACCCCAAGACTGCCCGCAGGATAAATGTTTCGAAACGGACTCTGGGCATTGGTGCGAATTCGCACGACGCTGTCCGGTCCCGGTCCCCAGGGCACCGACGGCGGCGTGTCGTCCCTCTGCAATTCGAAATCGCCATCCAGACCCACGAGCTCCCGCAGCCTGCCCGCCAACGAGCCAGCATCCGGTTCACTAAGGCCGGCCGCCGCGAAGACTGGCGAAGTGGTCGATACGGGCGGCACGGGTGAATCCTGCACGCCCAGATTGTCCAGACGGAGGCCGGGCAGCCGGCCCCCTTCCGTGATGACCGATTCAAAGACGACCTGATTGAGTCGGCCCGACCAGGTTGCGTCCAACCGGCGCGGGACGATTGCCGTGACATCGCCAGGCACTCCAACCGATCCGGAGATCACCCCCGCTCCCGGGTCGACCACGAGCTGCAGATTGTGCCATTCGCCGGCACGAAGCGTCCGCAATGGTTCGAAGTGGCCTCCCGAGCGCAACGCGATGGTGTCGCGCGCCAGAATGATTTCCACCACCGGATGTCCAGACCCTCCGTTTTGTTCCGGTTGCGTCCCCAACCAGAAGCGATGAGTCGCCATTGCAGTGGTGTCGTTGGTCGCCAGTGCAAAATCGAGATTCACATGGACCACGCCGCCTGTCTGCCCGGGGTGAGCCGGATGCAGGACCTGCATGAGGCGATAGGCATTGGTCCGTGCCGGAACACTCACGCCGACCCTGCCCGATGGATGGAGATTCTTAAACGGGCTCTGCGCATCCGTGGTCACAGCGATTCCGCCGTCATAGACCCAGGGTGCCACAAGCACACCCCGGCTCCCGCCGGCGGCCGGCGCCTGCAATTCGAAATCACCGTCGAAATCATCAAGGGAACGCAAAATCGCCCCGGGGACGGCCAGGTTCTGTCGTTCGACTTTTGCCGCCAGCGCGGCAACCCGATCCTCATACGCCCGCCAGAGCGGCTGCGATTCCTCAGGAGGAACCAGCGGGGCGAGCGCCCGGACCCGCTGTTTCTGCTCCGACCCCGGAAATGCGTAACGGGTGCTCTCAAAGATGCCGTACATCCCGTAATAATCCGTCATCGAAATCGGGTCGAACTTGTGGGCGTGACACCGAGCGCAACCCAGCGACAGTCCGAGAACGCTTTGCCCCAGCGTGTCTAACGTGTCCTGGATCGTGAGATGATGATAATTCTCCGAGTCAAAACCGAAGCGCCGCGACATGGCCAGGAAGCCCGTGGCGGTGACCCGTGCCGCATACCGTTCCCGCGGCCCACTCCGTGCCAGGATGTCCCCGGCAATCTGCTCACGCAGGAATTCGTCATACGGCTGGTCGGAATTGAAGGCATCAATCACCCAATTGCGATAGCGCCACGCGACCGGCACCGGATAGTCGGCGGTCTCACCCGCCGTATCCGCATAGCGAACCACATCGAGCCAGTGCCGACCCCAGTGCTCCCCGTATCGTGGTGAATCCAGGAGGCGATCGATGAGCCGCGGGTAGGCGTCGGGTGCCGGGTCCGTGGCAAAGGCGTCGATTTCGGCGGCAGAGGGGGGCAGACCGGTGAGGTCAAAGCTGGCGCGGCGGATGAGCGTCCGGCGATCGGCTGAAGGGGCCGGTGCGGAGCCTCCCGATTCCAGACGGGCGAGGATGAACTGATCCACTGGCGTGCTGCACCAGGTGACGCGGGTCACCGCGGGCAGCGCAGGTTCACGGACGGGTTGGAATGCCCAGTGCGGCGCCTGGGGGGCCTCCGTCGCCCCAAGGGGCGCCACCACCAGCAGCAGAATGAAGAACCAGCATTTCATCCGGGAATCCTTTCTGCACCTTACAGCGCATCGGGAGACACCGGAAGCCTTGGTTTCAACGGCAGGAATTTTGCACAGGGTCATGGAAGTACCCGCGAACCCCTGCCGCCGCGACCGGCGAACACGCTCCGCTGGTGAAAGCCACAGGGCCGCGTTCCCCTCGATTTATGCTGGTTCCCCGGAACCTTTCCCCTACCGTTCCAGACGCATTGTGCGTTCCACCTGTGATCCGATTTGAACGTCGAACCCGTGCGGCCCTGTTCTGCCTCTTCCTGGTCCTGAACGTTCGCGCCGAAGCCCGACTTCAGCGAACGGTACTGGCCACCCAGCTGCACGAACCCATCGCGCTGGACGTCGCCTCCAATGGAAGTGTCTACTTCGCCGAGCGGCGCGGTGCGGTAAAGGTTTATCACCCCGATTCCGGCGAGACATCCACCGTCGGTCAACTGCCGGTCTTCACCGGCCCGGAGGATGGGATTCTGGGCCTTGCACTGGATCCTGGGTTCACCACCAACGGCTGGCTGTTCCTGTTCCATTCCACTCCTGGAGTCCTCGAAAACCGGGTTTCCCGATTCACCCTTACGAACAACACGCTCGACTCTGCGTCACAGAAGATTCTTCTGCGGGTGCCAACCCTGATTCCCAAACCGAACCATTCCGGAGGCTGCCTGGGCTTTGACGCCGCGGGGAATCTCTACGCCTCGACCGGCGATTACACCTATGCCGACAAATCCGACGGTTTTGCACCGCTCGATCGTCGTCCCGGGCACGAACTGAACGACTCGGAACGCACCGCTGCCAACACGGCCGATTTTCGCGGAAAGATTCTCCGCATCCATCCCAAACCCGACGGTGGCTACGTCATTCCCCCCGGCAACCTGTTCCCGCCTGGCACGCCTCGGACGCTCCCCGAAATTTATGTGATGGGGTGCCGCAATCCCTTCCGCTTTTGCGTGGACCCACAATCCGGCTGGCTCTGGTGGGGCGACGTGGGACCTGACGCGCTGGGACCAGATCCAACGCGGGGACCGGCAGGATTTGACGAGTTCAACGTCGCCAGGTCCGCCGGCAACTTCGGCTGGCCCTACTTCAGCGCCGATAATCGGCCGTATCAGGCCTATGATTTCGAAGTCCGGACCAATGGCCCTGCGTTCGATCCGCTCCATCCCGTCAACGATTCACCCAACAACACCGGGCTCCGCGACCTGCCCCCGGCGCAGCCCGCGTTTCTTTGGTATTCTCCGGGGCCGTCTTCGCGCTGGCCCGAGGTCGGTTCCGGGGCGCGTTCTGCGATGGCCGGGCCCGTGTATCATTTCGACCCGGCCCTAGTGTCCACGCGAAAACTGCCGGTGGAATTCGACGGTGCCGTCTTCCTCTTTGATTGGGAACGCGGTTGGATCAAGGCCGGCTGGATCGATCCCTCTGGAAGGCTCCAGACGCTGAAACCGATCATGGACGGCGCAAAATTCAAGCGACCCATCTGTCTGAAACTGGGTCCGAATGGAGCCCTTTACCTGATCGAATGGGGCAGCAACTGGTCCGACAACCTCGATGCGGCTCTCGTGCGACTGGAGGCCGTGGCACCAACCCCATGAAGGGCACAGACCCTGATTTCATTCGCTTGAGGTGAACCACCCCTTTCCCGCCGCTCACTTCAAGTACTTGGCAAGCCAGGAATGGACCTCCCCGAACCAGTACTTATGGTTCTCGCCTTTCAGGATCCAGTGGTTCTCGTCCGGAAAAACCAGCAGCCTGCTCGGCACGTTCAGCCGCTGCTGGAGGGTGAAGAACATGATCGCATTGTTCATCGGCACACGAAAATCCTGTTCGCCAACCGTGAGAAGAATTGGGGTCACAAACCCCGTTCCCTGATCATGATTTCCGGCCAGCATCACCGCACTCTGTTCACTCCACACCGCTTTATCTCCCCAGATTGGTCCGCCACTGTTGACCTCCCGTCCAAAGATCGAATCGCTGGTGCCCCATTGCATCCGAAGGTCGGCCTCACCCGCGTGGGAGATGATGCATTTGTAGCGCGTGGTCGTGGCCGCCAGCCAGTTGGCGAGATGGCCGCCGTAGCTGGCCCCGCCCGCCGCCTGCCGGAGGGGATCCAGGAATGGAAATCGCTTCAAAGCCTCGTCCGCCGCCTCATTCAACTCTTCCGCCGGCCCGCGGAGCGGGTCAAAACGAATGTCCCGGGAAAACGCTTCGCCGTACCCGGTTGAGCCGGTGTAGTCGGTCAGCAGCACCGCATAGCCGGGTGCGGCCAGGAGGTGATAGTTCCACCGCAACACCCATGCATCGCGCCACATGTTGGCGGCCCCACCATGAATCACAACGAAGAGAGGATACTTTTTCGTGGCATCCCAGTGGGGCGGACGCACCAGCATCGAGTGAATCGCTTTGCCGCGGCGGCTGGTGAACGAGAAATGTTCGACGGGCGCCAGATCCAGTCCCGCCGCCTTTTCCGTATTGAATGTGGTCAACGGTTTGAGGGCAGCTCCATTCGTCCCCAGCGTCACGATCTCGGGAGGATTCGCCACCGATTCCCACTCACCCACCAGAACGCGTCCGCCTGCCGCCAACCCGGTGAGGCAACCATGATCCGTGACGTTCTCCTCCCTCACATCACCGCCGGCCAGTGGAACCGACCACAGCTTTTCCCGCCCGGACTCCTCGGCGGTCAGCCACACGCGTGAGCCGTCCCCGGGAACGGCAAAGCGGTTCACCGATCGGTCCAGGGCAGCACTCAGGACCGTCCGCTGCGTGGCGTCGAACGGCCACGGAAAACGGGTCAGCCGCGACAGGCCATACACCTGGTCGGACCGCTCTTCCACCGCCGTGCACAGCAGTGTTTTGCCGTCTGGTGAGAATTGAAGCTGCGCGTAGCTGTAGGAATCCCCGGTCAGTTTGCGGGGTTCCCCTCCAGTCGCAGACGTCTCGAAGAGTTGGGAGAAGACCGGGGCCCGCGCCGCCTCGTCGCGGTTGACCTGTGCCGTGAACACGATGTTCGTACCGTCCGGCGCCCACTCCGCCGTGATCACCTGCCCTTCGTCGGTGTTCGGAACGCCAAAACCGGGTAACGCACTGAGCTTTGTCCCGGCAAAAAGATCGCGCGCCCCCGCACCGGCTCTCGCCTCCTGGACAAAAAGGTGGGCCTGCTTGTCATCCAGCCAGCGGTCCCAGAAGCGAATGGGAAAGGATTCAAAGGAATGCACGTTGTATTTGCGATCCTTTCTCTCGGTTGCCGCCTTCTTATTAGCCGCCTCATCGGAGCAATTCGGGAAGGCATCGCTCACAAACAAAATCTGCCTCCCGTCCGGGCTCCACTTGGGCTGGCGGGCCCCGAGCGTGAGGCTGGTCACCCGTTCGGCCTCCCCTCCGGCCAGCGGTAAAACGTAGATCTGGGCAACCTCGTCGCCTTCGCGCTTTGCGGAAAAAGCGATCTTTGTTCCATCCGGACTCCAGGCCGCTCCGCTCTCGGTCGACTTGGACTGCGTGAGCTGCCGCGCGGGCGCACTCCCATCGAGCGGAACGATCCAGAGGTCAGCGCTTTGCTCCTTCGCATCATAGGCGGGCTGGGTGACTGAAAACACCGCCCACCTGCCGTCGGGACTCGGCAACGGTGCGCCCACCCGTTTCATCAACCAAAGGTCCTGATGCGTAAGGGTTGATCGGTTCGTCTCCGCTGCCAGGGATCCGGAGAGCAGGACGAAGACCAATGCAAACGGAGTCAACTTCATTAATGAAAGGCTATGCCCCGTGGAATCCTGAACTCCACTCCAAAACGGGCCTTATCCCCGATGGTAGCCCACCTGCGACGATGGCGGGTCGTCGGTCGTGCGGACGGTCCTGCGGACGGCCTATTGGCGTTGCCTGCTTCACGGGGTAGCGCAGACATTCTTGTCTGCCGTGCCGCCGACTTTCCAGTCGGCTGGGCTGGACCCCGTCCCCGAACCTCCCGGTCCACCGACGGCCAGGCAGGTTTGGAAACCTGCGAAACGGCAGGTACGAATACCTGCGCTACCCGGGAGTCCATCACCCGCCTCGCAGTCGTTGCCGGTCCTGCGGACGGCCTATTGGCTTCGCCAGTGCGGAATGGGCGTGGTTTGGACCGCCTAAGGCTCGGCGGGAACCTCGGTCCTCCGGACGTCGAATTACCTTCGTTGTCCGAGGGACCAAGGTGCATTGAGAGCAGGAGCGGTGATGACCCAGCAATGATGAGGGACTTACGGGAGCGCGTCCCTCCGCTGGATCTCCCTCCTTTGGAGGGACTTGCGTCCGGAGGGAGAAGTCCCCATTTCAATTTTAACGACCGTCGCCAGCGCACGACCTCGACCGGTCGTTCTCCGGCTAAAACCTCAATTCAGGATGTCTGCGTTCCTGGGCAAGGCATTCGATCTACTTTAATTTCTTCAGCAACACTTTCGAGTGACGGCCGCTGGTGTCATAACGCTCGCGCCGGGCCGGAGGAAGATCATCCACGCTGCCTTCGTTAAAACCGGCCTTGCTCTGGAACCAGGTGAACGCCTGCGTCGAAAGGGTGAAGAGTTCCGCCATGCCCTGTTCCCGGGCCTTTTCCTCCACAAACTTCACCAGCTTGCTGCCTATTCCAAGGTTTTCGTGACTCGGAGCCACAAACAGGAAGGCCAGTTCACCCTTCCCCTGCTCCGGATAAGCATGGAGGGCGACACACCCTACCGGGTTTCTGTCGATCTCGAACAGGTAGTAGTCCCCCATCCGACGCTCAATCTCCACCCGGGTGCGCTTGACCAGTTCTGCCGATGCCACCGAATTCTTGGTCAGCATCAACAGGCTGCGGATATCCTTTTTCAATGCCTTCCGGATTTGCTGGTATTCATTGGCATAGACCATGGTTCCCACGCCGTCGTTGGAGAACACCTCGGTCAGCAGGGCCTCGTCAATGCGTCCATTGATGATATGGACGCGTGGGACGCCCGCTTCGCAGGCCGTGACCGCCCACCGGGCCTTGGAGGCCACATCCGCAGGAACCTCGGTGGTCCGTTGATTCAACAGTTGTTTGAGTTCAACGGCCGGCACCTGCCGGAGCAGGCGGTCCTGCCGATATAACCCGTCGGCGGTTCCGAGAAACACCAGTTTGGAGGCCTTCAGTTGCTCGGCCAGGGCCGCGGCAATGGCGTCTGAATTGACCCGGTAGGTCCGTCCATCCCCATCAAAACCAAGCGGTGGCACCACCGGCACAATCCCCTGCGACAGGAGCGACTGCAGAAACTCCACATCGATCCGTTCCACTTTGCCGGTCAATTGGTGATCCACTCCCCCGATGATGCCCATGGGGTGGGCAATCACCGCATTCGTGCAGGCAGCCCGAAGGTCATTGGCAGCCAGGCCCTCCAGAATTTCATGGGTCAACCGATTGGCTGCCGTGAGGGCGAGCTTCAAGGTGGGCGGATCGGTGATCCCGGTCCCGTCGAGATTGGACGGTGTCATCCCCCATTCCACGCCCAGACTCCGAATCTGTTCCGCCGCCCCGTGAACCAGGACAATCCGGATGTTCAACGACCGAAGAACGGCAAGGTCGAGCAACAGGTTTGGAAAGTTATCGTCGGTGACAATGCCGCCATCGATCGCGATGACGAAGATTTTCTCCCTGAACCGCGGAATGTAGCGGAGGATGCCCCTCAGGTCGGTTGGTTTCACAAGTGCGCAGCGATAGCCCGGGAAGTGGACGGAGCCGACGATGAGTATTCAATCTCAAAACGCGACGTTCTTGCCGCGCCTGCCACCCGAAGCGCGACTCCAGAGATTGAACTCTCGACCGCAGTGGCGTATCTCAGCGACCCACATGAGTGAAATCCTCGTCATCGGTCACCGGAACCCAGATACCGACGCCATCTGCTCGGCGATCGGCTACGCGGAGTTCAAACGCAGGACCGGCATGCCCAATGCCGTCGCGGCCCGGTGCGGTGACACCAACGAGCGAATCGATTTCGTTCTGCAAACCTTTGGGCATCCCGCCCCCAAATTCGTGACCGACGTCTCTCCCAAGGTCCGGGACGTCATGCACGCGAAGGTCATCTCGGC
>CAIPFS010000383.1 GCA_903864375.1 uncultured Verrucomicrobiota bacterium | reverse complement strand
TGCCGACTATGCCAAAGGCTTTGATGTGGTGCTCCACGACGAATGCGCCGCAGACATCAATGATCCCAAGGTGGTCACTGCCGTTTTAAAACCCCACGTCGATGGCATCCCGGGCGTCAACCTGCACTGCGCGATGCATTGTTATCGCATTGGCGATCCCAATGAACCGGCGACCGCTGGGACTCCTCATGCTTTCTGGTTTGATTACTTGGGTCTGCAGTCGAGCGGTCACGGTGCGCAAAAGCCCATCAGCATTGCGTTTACCGCCAGCGATAGCCCCATCATCCGCGGTTCCACCAACTGGGTGACCGTCAACGAAGAGCTGTACAACAACATCCAAATCGGTCCCCGGGCAACGCCACTGGCCCGTGGAGCGCAGGACGATGGAAAGCGTCCGGGACAGAACAATACCGTGGTGGCCTGGACCAACGAATACGGTCCGAACAAGACCCGGGTTTTTTCAACCACCATCGGCCACAACAACGAAACGGTCTCGGATTCCCGCTATCTCGATTTGGTGACGCGCGGTGTCCTTTGGGCCACAGGCCATCTGGGACGCGACGGAAAGCCGGAGTCGGGATACGGTCCGGGCGGTCAGTGATCGCGGTTATCTCCTGCTGAGCCGCGGCGGATTGGCGCTGCCACCGGTTCTCCGCGAATTGCGGGAGCCGGGAAATCGGCGATCGTGGTCAAAATCGACAGGGGGACTTGCGTCCGGAGCAACGCGTTCCTGCAAGTCCCTGATGATTGCGGGGACCGCCGCCTTTACCCTTCAAAGTCGTAAATTCGGGCGCTGAGACAGAGAGGCTTGAACACCTTCGCCACGAACTCAAGGTGCTCGGGATGCACCTGGTAGGCGTCCTGCGCGGCCTTGTCTGCAAAAACAAGGTTCAATGCCACCTGATAGCTCTGATCGACCACGGGCCGGGGACTGGTGGCCATCTTCCCAACGTGAAAGAAAAGGGTGCCCGGAATGCCGCGCAGGTACTTCTCGCACCCGGCAATCAATTCATCAGGGGCCTGTGGTTTGGCGGGGTCGGTCCAGAAAATAACGACGTGTGAAAACATCGAGTTGAACCTACCCGGGTGCCATCCCGGGCTCCAAGTCCGAAATCAATGCGATTTCGCCAGCGAGCCCCCAACGGGAGGAATCGTTGCCCGCACCCGGTCGAACTGCCCTTCCTCACAACCTGCCACAAAGGATTCGGTCACCGATTTCAGGGCTTCCCAACGCTGCCGGATGGTCCTGGATTCGACCGCACTGATGGAGTTGTCGGCCGCCGAGGTCGCAATGACCGCCAAAAGGTCGGCAAATTCCTGAACCACGCTATTGGTCGCCGGGATGAGGAACTCTGGATTGGGTTTTGAGGACTTCGGATTTGGGATGAAGAAGCCGCCGGACCGGTGACAGAGCCACTGAATGATTCGGGGGTCGTTGGTGCAATGGATGAGTTGATCGACCCGGTCCAATGGGTTGCCGCCCCCCGGTGGGGCGTCTGAAGGCGGCGTTTCCGCCCACTTATAGATCAACGAAAGGGAGAGCCCCAAATCAGCCGCGATTTGTTTGGCACTGGTGGTCTGGAAAACCTCGCGAAGGACCTCGTGGGATTGCATCGGTGCCCCGATGCTGCCGTCGACTGGCAAGAAAGAAAAGCTTCGGATGCTGGGCGGTTGCTGTTGCCCCTCGGGCACCGCCCGTTCTAGCGTTGGGAATGAACGTTTTTGTCACCGGCGGCGCAGGCTACATCGGTTCGGTGTGCGTCTCCGAATTGTGCAACGCCGGGCATCAAGTCACCGTCCTGGATAATCTCAGCGAGGGGCATCGATCCGCCGTGGACGGAAGGGCTCGATTTGTCCAGTTGGATTTGGAAGATCGGGAACGGGTGGCGGAGGCGGTCAAGTCCTCCCAGGCCGAAGCCATCATCCATTTTGCCGCCTACGCGCTGGTCGGCGAGTCCATGACCAATCCGTCCAAGTATTTTCGGAACAATGTCGGTAACGCCATCAACCTTGCCGATGCCGCCGTGGCCGCCGGCGTTCGAAAATTTGTCTTCAGCTCCACCTGCGCCACGTACGGGCCGCCGGACCGGATTCCGATGGATGAAGGTCTGCCGCAACGCCCCATCAACCCGTATGGCGAATCCAAGTTGATGTTTGAAAAAGTGCTTCGCTGGTACCACGAACTCCACGGGCTTGAGTTTGTTGCCTTCCGGTACTTCAACGCCGCCGGTGCAAGTCAGGAATTCGGGGAGCATCACCGCATCGAGACCCATCTGATTCCCCTCGTCCTCCAGGTGGCCCTGGGGAAACGGTCGCATATTGATATCCTGGGAAGTGACTATCCGACCCCGGACGGCACCTGCATTCGGGATTACATTCACATCGCTGATTTGGCTCAGGCCCATATTCAGGCCCTCACCCCCGGCATCTGCGGATATTTCAATCTCGGGAACGGCGTCTTAAGATCGTATCCGATCGCTTCCTTCAGTATCCTCTTCATCAGGCCTTCGGAAAGTTCATATATATCCTCTTCGGTAACGAACGACATCTCGATGTCGAACTGAGTAAACTCCGGCTGCCTGTCCGCCCTGAGATCCTCGTCCCTGAAGCATTTAGCTATCTGGAAATATCTGTCAAAAGATGAGAC
>CAIPFS010000382.1 GCA_903864375.1 uncultured Verrucomicrobiota bacterium | reverse complement strand
GGACGGTCGGCGCATTCAAATCGGTTGGTTTCAAACAGAGACCAAGGGAATGCCTTTCAATCAAGGAATGACCATTCCCCTGGAACTTAAATTGACTGCCACCGCCGACGGTCCCCGACTCACCTGGACACCGGTGCGGGAGCTGGAAAAACTCCGGGGCAAGTCACAAAAAATTGCGGCGCGGACCCTTCAACCGGGTGATGCGAATCCTTTCGCTGCATCGGAAGCCGATACGCGGGAAGTCCGGGCCGAAATCGAGCCTGGGACCGCGAGTGAAGTCACCTTCAACATCCGGGGTGCAACGATCGTCTACAATGTCTCGAAACAGGAACTTTCGGTCAACGGACAATCGGCCGCCGCCCCGTTGCGGGCCGGAAAGCTTCAACTGACGGTCCTGAGCGACCGGGCTGGTCTGGAAGTGTTCGCCAGCAACGGTTTGACCTATATTCCGATGCCCTTTGTTCCCAAAGCCGACAATCACGGTCTGGAGCTCAAGGTTGCCGGCGGATCCGCCAAGATCGTTTCCCTGAGGGTCTACAATCTCAAGTCGACCTGGAGGTAGCGGATGGACGTCGATCGAATATGGAGCCGCTGACGAATAGGATCGATCCGGCTTACGTGGCGCGAATTGGCCGGATTCTGGGTGAATTGGGCATTCCCGCGGATTACGGGTCCGGACGGCTTCTCGAGCTGCAACCCGAGGAGACGGACCTTGAGACCGCCAGAGTCCTGACCGATGGGCGTCACCTTCGGCTGAGCCGTACGATCCTTCCGGCCTGGCAGGGGTTGGTGGCCGCTGCCGCTTGCAACGGCATTTCCCTCCTGCTGATATCCGGATTTCGCGATGTGGACCATCAACGGTCCATCATCGAGGGAAAACGGGCTCGAGGAATTCCGCTCGACGAAATCCTGAGGGTGAACGCCGCGCCGGGATTCAGCGAGCATCATACCGGGCGGGCGGTGGACATCGGCACCCCGGGATGCCCACCCCTGACGGAAGCCTTCGAGCAAACAGACGCTTTTGAATGGCTCAGCCAACATGCCGGCCGGTTTGGCTTCCGCCTCAGCTATCCCCGAGGACATCCCCATGGTTTCATCTATGAACCGTGGCATTGGATGGCATCCAGCCAGGCGGCTTCGGGATGGTTGACGGAGAATTAGTTGCGTCAGAACACCGGGAAAAGGAATCTGGGGACGATGATGAGGGTGCGGGTGAAAATCTGTGGTCTGACGCGGGCCCAAGACGTTGCCATGGCCGTGGCCGCGGGAGCCGATGCGCTTGGATTTGTCTTTGCCCCGGGCAGTCCTCGACGCCTGACGGCATCGCAAGCCGCCCCGCTCGTCAGAAGCATCCCTCCCCTGGTCACGGGCGTTGGGTTGTTCGTGAATGCCTCCGTCGAAGAGGTGGAGGAAACCATTCGCGTCACGGGACTTCGCACGGTGCAGTTCCATGGGGAGGAATCGCCGGACTATTGCGTCCGATTTCGCGGAAGGGTGACGGTGATCAAGGCCTTTCGAATCCGGGACCGCAGTAGCCTGGATGCCCTTCACGCCTATGCTGACGCCACTGACGGGTGGCTTCTGGACGCGTATTCGCCCGATTCTCATGGAGGGACGGGGCAGCAATTTGATTGGTCCCTGGCGGAGGCTGTCCGGAATCTTTCCCATCCGATTCTCGTGGCGGGGGGATTGAAACCCGACAATGTCGGAGATGCCATCCAACGCTTCCTGCCGTACGCCGTGGATGTTTCCAGCGGGGTCGAATCGGCTCCGGGTCAGAAGGATTCAGCCCGCGTTTCGGCGTTTGTCTCGGCGGTACGTGCTGCGAATTTTCCGACTTTCGATTCCCCGGCATTGTCGTAAAATCGCGGGATGACAGGACCCGCACCGGCGACCACACCGGAACCCTCCATGGTACCCGATGCTCAAGGACGTTTTGGCCCCTATGGCGGGCGGTACGTGCCGGAAACCTTGATGTACCCCCTCCAGCAATTGGAGGAGGAGTATTTCCGTGCTCAAAAGGACCCTGAGTTTCAGCGGGAGCTCAGCTATTACCTCCGGGAGTTTTGCGGACGCCCCACACCCTTGTATCTGGCAGAGCGGCTGACGAAGGAATTGGGCGGGGCCCGGGTGTACCTCAAGCGCGAGGACCTGCTTCATACCGGCGCCCACAAGATCAACAATGCCATCGGCCAGGCCCTGCTGGCCAAGCGGATGGGCAAGACCCGGGTGATTGCCGAGACCGGCGCCGGTCAACATGGAGTGGCCACCGCCACGGTGGCGGCCATGTTCGGCTTCCAATGCGTCATCTACATGGGTGCGGTGGACTGCGAACGGCAGGCATTGAACGTCTATCGAATGAAGATGTTGGGGGCGGAGGTGGTCCCCGTGCACGCCGGTCAAAAGACTCTCAAGGAAGCCGTTAACGAGGCCATGCGCGATTGGGTGACCAACGTCCGTCACACCCATTACATCCTCGGGACTGCTTACGGCGCCCATCCCTATCCGGTCATGGTCCGGAATTTTCACCGGGTCATCGGCGATGAAGCCCGCCGGCAGATCCTGGAACGCGAAGAGCGCCTGCCTGACTTGCTCATTGCCTGCGTCGGCGGGGGTTCGAACGCCATCGGACTCTTTTACCCCTTTCTGGCCGACACCGGTGTGAAGATGTTGGGAGTGGAGGCGGGTGGGGAGGGAATCATTCCCGAGCGCCATGCGGCTCGCTTCCAGGGAGGGTCCCTGGGGGTGCTTCAGGGCACCCGTAGCTACATTCTTCAGGACGCATTTGGCCAGATTCAGTCCACACACAGTGTGAGCGCCGGTCTGGACTATGCGGCTGTGGGGCCCGAGCACGCCTTTCTTCGGGACCAGGGACGCGTCGACTACGGCTTCGCGACCGACGACCAGGCGCTGGCGGCCTTTCTCCGGCTCGCCCGGATTGAGGGCATCATTCCGGCTTTGGAAAGTGCCCACGCCGTGGCCGCTGCCATCGATATCGCCCCGACAATGAGCAAGGATGCCATCATCATTGTGAACCTGTCAGGCCGCGGCGATAAGGATGTGGCCCAGGTCGTCGCCAAGACGGGTATTCAGCTCCCCCAGTGAGGCGTGTCGTCGCGCCGACCGCCCGGTCGGCGGCGCCGTCCGCCGTTCCCGGGCGGGCTCTGCAAACCAGTCACCACACCGATGCACCCACGTCATAGATGAAGGGACCCCTCGACAGCCGCCAATTGCTCTCCTTCACCATCCTTGCCCGAACCGGGAGCTTCACCCTGACGGCCCGGGAGCTGTTTTTGACCCAAAGCGCCGTCAGTCATGCCATGAAGGCGCTCGAAACGGATGTGGGTTGTCGCCTTTTGGACCGGGTTGGAAAAAAGGTGATGCTGACCCAGGCTGGAGAGCAGCTGCTCAAACACGCGGAAGTGGTTCTGCGGGAGATGCAGACCGCGCGGGAGGGACTGGAGCAGCTCGGGAAATGGGGTCGGGGCCGGCTCCGGGTGGGAGCCACCTCCTCGATTTGTGCCGCCCTGCTGCCCGCGGTTCTGCGGGAGTTCAAGGAGAGCTTTCCCAAGAGCCTGATTCAAATCGAACCGGGTGACAGTCAGGAATTGATTGTCGCGCTCGAGCGACAGCGGATCGATCTGGCGGTGACCTTGCTGGCCGGCGAGGACGGTCGTCTGGACTCCGTGCCGCTTTTTACCGACGAATTGGTTTTTGTCGCCGCCCCGCTTCACCCCTGGGCCCTGGCCGGTGCGGTGGATCGGGAGGAGCTTTCCCGTCAAAATCTCATCATTTATCGAAAGGCATCCCAAACATTCCGGCTCCTGGAGGATTACTTTCGAAAGGAGGAGGTGAGGCTGAACACCGTGATCGAACTGGGCAGCATGGAAGCCATCAAGGAGTTGGTGAAGCTGAACCTCGGAGTCAGTGTGATGTCGCCCTGGCTGGTGGAACGGGAATTGCGCGACGGCTCCCTCGTAGCCCTGCCCCTGGGTCGCCGCAAGCTGAAGCGAAGTTGGGTCATCCAGCACTGGCGCGGACGCCGCCTGACCCTTGCCGAAGAGACGTTCATTGGACTTTGCCAAAGCGCTTCCCAGGACCTGCGGCATTCGTCCGATGCGGTGGGGAAATCCCGAACAACGGTTCCCACGGATGCCGCGGGCGACCGTTCCCATTGACGGAAGCGGTCGGTTTCGCGTTTGCTGATCGGATGAGACGGGGTCACCCACAATGGCGGTGGATTTACTGGATCATCCTCTGGGTGGGTTTTCAAAGGGTGGTGGCGGAGGAGGTGACCGTCTTCGCCGCCGTCAGTCTGGCGGAATCGCTTCGGGAACTGGCCTCAATCCATTCGGCCCGGACCGCCGATCAGGTGGTCTTCAACTTTGGTGCCTCCAGCCTTCTGGCCCGTCAGTTGGTCGAGGGCGCGCCGGGCGACATCTATTTTTCCGCGGACGAGGCCCGAATGGACGGATTGGAGAAGGCGGGAAAGGTCGTTGCCGGAACGCGAAGTGCCCGATTATCCAATCAACTGGTGATCGTCACTCCGCGAACAACACGACTCCTTCTCTCAGCCCCCCACGAGCTGACCAACCGCGAGGTGGTCCGGATCGCCCTCGCCGATCCCAGGTCCGTTCCTGCGGGCGTTTATGCCAAAACCTATCTGGGACGCTTGAATCTGTGGGAAGCCGTCGAATCGAAGGTGGTTCCCACGGACAACGTCCGGGCTGCCCTCGCAGCGGTGGAGACCGGCGATGTCGATGCCGGCATCGTCTACAAGACCGATGTGGCCGTTTCCCAAAAGGTCCAAATCGCCTTTGAGGTCCCCTGGAATGATTTTTCTGAAATCCGGTATCCTGTGGCACTCGTTTCCGGGTCGACGCATGAGGCCGCAGCGCGACGATTCCTTGCCTTTCTCTCGACCGAAACCGCCGCCGCCGTCTTCCGCCGTCACGGCTTTCGGGTTCTGGAATAAGATGGCATGACCTCGGAAGACTGGCGTCTGGTGGGGTTTACCCTGGGAATGGCCGCGTTCAGCACGGTCCTGCTTGTTCCGCCGGGTCTTTGGCTGGCGTGGCGGCTGGCCCGCTGGAATTGGCCGGGGAAAACGTGGGTCGAAACCGTCATTGCCCTGCCATTGGTCCTTCCGCCGGTGGCCACGGGTTTGATCCTGCTCAAGCTTTTCAGCCGTCAAGGTTGGCTGGGGGCGTTTCTCTGGGAAGCCCTCGGCATTTCAGTTGTGTTTACCTGGCGGGGCGTTGTCGTTGCCCTTGCCCTGATGTCCCTTCCCTTGTTCGTCCGTTCCGCCCGGGTTGCTTTTGCCGGGGTGAGCCGGCGACACGAACAGATCGCCGCTTCCCTGGGGGCCGGCCCCATCCGGGTCTTCTGGACCGTTTCTGTTCCCCTCGCGGGCCGTGGATTGCTCGCCGGTGTCCTGCTCGCCTTCGCCCGCGCCCTCGGTGAGTTTGGAGCCACGGTGATCCTGGCTGGTAACATTCCCGGTCGAACCCAGACCCTGGCTCTCGCCATTTATCAATCCGTTCAGATGGGCGACGACAGTCATGCCCTGCGGTTGCTCATGATTTCCGTCGTGCTGGCCTTTGTTCTCGCCGGCACCAGCGAATGGCTTTCCCGGAGCCCGTCCTCCCGTCCATGAGTCTCCACCTCCAGAAGCTCCGGGCCCGGTTTCCAGAATTCAGCCTGGAATTGGACGTCCTGCTGGACCGTCCCGTCACCGGTTTGTTTGGACCCTCGGGAGCGGGCAAAACGACGCTCCTGGAGATCATCGCCGGGATTCGAAGGCCCGACTCGGCAAGAATCGAGTTTCACGGCCGCCTCCTGAGCGATACGGAGACCGGGTTTTTCCTCCCTTCACCCCTGCGGCAAATTGGTTATGCGCCCCAGGATGCGGTCCTCTTTCCCCACCTGAATGTCCGCCAAAACCTGCTGTACGGCTGGCATTCCCGGGGAGGGCGGGGCCTTCCTTCCCTCTGGGACGAAACAGTGGAAGCGGTGGAACTGACGGGGCTTGTCGGCCGCCCTCTGGCCGGATTGTCGGGAGGCGAACGGCAGCGGGTGGCCCTGGCACGCGCCGTCCTGTCGTCGGCCCGGCTCTGGCTGTTGGACGAACCGCTGGCGAGCCTCGATCACCCCGTTCGACGACGGTTGCTGGATCGCCTTCGCGGCTGGGTCGATCGGTTGGGCGTGACCGTGATCTACGTGAGCCATGACCCGGCGGAAATGGTCGCCTGGTGTGATGACGTTCTCGTCCTGAAAGCCGGCAGGACTGTGGCCCGCGGCATCCCGGACTTCATCGCCGCCCACCCGCAGGACAAATCCCGGTTGCACTCCGTCCCCCACGACCGACTGTGACCCCATGGAACAGGTCGCCATTGGATTTCGACCGCGTTCGGGTTCCGCCTCCAAGCCCACCCCCGCCCCGCCAGGGACCTCAGACGTCCCACCCCCTCCCCTCATTCCGACTCCGATTTCAGGACCATCGGTAAAACTGGCGGTCGATGGCATGACCTGTGGGAATTGCGTTCGCAAGGTCACCTCAGCTCTGCTGGCGGTGCCCGGTGTTCAATCGGCGACGGCCGATGCTGAATCTGGACGGGCCGATGTTTCTGTCGGTCCCGGGGTCAAACCGGAAACATTGATCAAAGCCGTCGTGCAGGCCGGATATGCCGCCCGATTGGCGGCGTCCGATGCGACCGATCCGTCCGTCGAGACCTCCAGTCCCTGGCGGTGGGCATTGCAACTGGGACTTCCGACCATGCTTTCCCTCATGCTGGCGGAGTGGGGAATGGGCTGGGGAATGCAACCTGTCTATCACTGGGTTGCCTTTGCCCTCGCCTTGCCGGTGCAGATTCTGGTGGGCGGCTCCTTTTATGTGGGCGCCTGGCGCCAGGCCCGGGTGGGACAGAGCAGCATGGACACCCTCGTCGCCCTGGGGTCGTCCGCAGCCTTTGGCTACAGTCTCTGGGGACTGTTGATGGCAGTCCATGGACACCTTTATTTCATGGAGGCGGTTTCCATCCTGACCCTGGTGGGGGTGGGCCATTGGCTGGAGGCCCGGCTCAGCCGGCAGGCGGCCGGCACGCTTCGAAGCCTTTTGGAATTGGCTCCAACCGAGGCACGCCGATGGACGGCGCAGGGGGAGACATCGGTCCCCATCCGTTCCCTGGTGGTGGGCGACATCATCGTCTTGAAGCCGGGAGACCGTGTTCCCGTGGATGCCGTTGTGACCGAGGGGACATCGGCCATGGACGAATCGATGCTGACCGGCGAAGCCATGCCCGTTCAGAAGCGTCCAGGTGATTCCCTCTATTCGGGCACGCTCAATCAAAACGGACGGATGCTGGCCCGGATCACTGCCACCGGCGAATCCACCTCGCTGGCCCAAATCATTGCCGCCGTCCGTCGTGCCCAGTCGAGCCGTGCCGGGATTCAGCGGCTCGCAGACCGCATCAGCCAGGTGTTTGTACCCGTGGTGGTTGTCCTCGCGCTGCTGACGGGATTGGGATGGGCACTGGCCTATCCGTGGCTGACCAACCTCCATGACCAGTTGGTCCCGTGGTTGTGGTCCACTCATCCTGCCGGAGGACCGGCAACGGCCGCATGGATGGGTCTGACCGCGGTATTGATTGTGGCCTGTCCGTGCGCCATGGGCCTGGCAACGCCCGTGGCGTTGATGGCCGGGCTCAATGCCGCCGCAAAGCAGGGCATCCTGATTCGCGACGCCCTTGCGTTGGAAAAGTCGGGTCGAATTACGACCGTCCTCCTGGACAAAACGGGCACACTGACCGAGGGACACCCGGTGTTGATCTCCTCCACCGACTGCCGGGAGCCGGGGGCCAGTCCTTCGCTGCTTCCACTGGCCCGTGCCATCGCAGCTCCCTCCCAGCACCCCTTGAGCCGGGCGTTGTCCGGATCACCGGTGGTTGGAGACTCACCGGAGGCCCGGGGCGGCGACAATGGATCGGGCTCTCCCGGGATCGCCGGATGGGTGGAGCACGCCGGACAGGGTGTCGAAGCAACCGTTCGCGGCGGTGATGATTCACCCTGGTACCTCGGTTCGGTGTCGTGGATGACCGAATTGGAGGTTGATTTGACTCCACTGACCCAATTCAGGACGCACGAAGAATCCCAGGGCGCGACAGTCCTTGTCCTTGCCCGGAATCGGGGGGTTGTCGGCGGATTTTCCTTCCTCGACTCGCCCAAGCCTGGAGCCGGAGACCTCATTCGTGCCTTGCGGGCAGATGGTTTGCAGGTCCGGATGCTGACGGGTGACCAGGCATCGGCCGCCGTGGCGATGGGAAAGCGGTTGGGATTGGAACCGGATGAGATCCACGCCTGGATTCGTCCGGAGGGCAAGGCGGGGGTGATTCGCGAGCTACAACAAAAAGGTGGGCGTGTGGCTTTTGTTGGGGACGGTCTGAATGACGGTCCCGCCCTGGCACAGGCCGATCTCGGCATCGCAGTCTCAAAAGCCACCGACGTGGCCCGGGAGGCTGCGGACATCGTGCTGTTGCGGGCGGATTTGGCGGCGGTTCCCCTGGCGCTGGCCCTGTCCCGATCGACCTTGAACGTGATTCATCAGAATCTCTTCTGGGCATTTTTTTACAATGTCGCGGCCATACCGCTGGCCATGCTGGGCTTCATGAGTCCTATCGTCTGTGCCCTCACCATGGGCCTGAGCGACGTGGTCGTCGTCGGCAACGCCCTCCGCCTGCTGCGCCGCCGGGGAAGCCGGCAACCGAAGGACACTGGAAAATAGACCACGGATCCTTTGTCTGTGGATTGAATCCGATCTTCGACCGCATCATCAAAAGTCGCTTCGGAGGATGCCCCGCTTGTTGGCGAAATGGATCGCCTCCCCCCGGGTGGACGCCCCCAGTTTTGTGAAGAGCGATTTTAAATGGGTCTTGATGGTGCCGGGTTCGACCCCGAGGGCCGCGGCGATTTCCTTGTTGGTCCTGCCGGCGGCAAGAAGTTGCAGGACCTCGCCTTCGCGCTGGCTGAACTCCGGCGCGGCGGCGCGATGGGCAAGCTTGGTCGCCAGCAGTGGCGTGGTGAAGCTTTCCCCGCGCGCGACGGTGCGGATGGCGGTGATGATTTCCGGCTGGCTCGCATCTTTGAGCAGGTAACCCTTGGCTCCGGCGCGAAGACAGCGCCAGATGTCTTCGTCAGTGTCATAGGTGGTCATCACGAGGATGCGGGCGGCCGGGTCGGCGGCGATGAGGCGCTTCACCACTTCAAAGCCGTCGAGCACGGGCATCCGCAGGTCGAGCACGAGTACGTCCGGTTGAAGCGTGGTATACAGCGTCAGGGCCTGCTCTCCGTCGCAGGCTTCACCCACGATCTTCAAGTCGGGTTCGGTGGCAATGATCGCAGCCATGCCCTGGCGCACCACGTGATGGTCGTCGGCCAGGACGATTTTGATCACCGCCGACTTTGGTTTCCGGGTCGTGACGGATTTGCGTCGTGTGGCGGGGTCTTCCTTGAGCGGGGTTCTTTTCATGCCGAATGGAGGTGGACGGTGACGGTCGTGCCTTCGCCGTGTCGGGAAACGACGCTCAACTCGCCGCCGACGGCGGTGGCACGCTCGCGCATCGAGCGCAGGCCGAAGGTGTGGCCACGCCGGTGGGAGTCCGAGGCGTCGAAACCGATCCCATCGTCACGCACGAGAAGCGAGACCCCGTCGGGGTCAAAGGCCAGGGTGATCAGGATGTTCGAGGCATCGGCGTGCCGGATGGCATTGCTCACGGCTTCATGAGCGATATTCAGCAAGGCCTCGTCCGCCATCGGCGGGAGCGGTCGTGGCAGGCCGGCCAGCGACCAGCGACAGTCGAGCAATCCCGGGACTCCGGAGCGGTCGGTCAGTTGCTGCAGGGCGGTCGAAAGGTCGCGTCCGTCGAGGGCCAGCGGCCGGATGGCGAGTGCGGAGCGCCGCGCCTCGGCAAGGCCGAGAGCCGCGATTTTACGCACCCCCTGAAGTTCCTCCACCGTCACCCGTTCACCCCGCATCACGCGGACGCGCAACGCCTCGAGGTGGAGCAATGTGCCTGTGAATCCCTGGGCGAGTGTGTCGTGGATCTGTCCGGCGAGGCGGGCGCGTTCCTGGAAGATGGCGGCCTCGCGTTCACTGGCTGTCCTCGCCTCGGCCGCCGCCCGGGCACGCTGTTCCGCCAGCAGGCTCGCCTGACTTCGTTCGCGCTGCAGCGCGGCGCCAATGAAATTCGCCAGGGCCATGAAGGTATCCACGTGGGTTGAATCATCACTGCGCGAATCCACGCAGTCATCGAAGGTGACCACGCCGGCGTACTCCCCATCCACGAAGACCGGCGCGCACCCGGTGGAAATGACCTTCAACGGCGCGAGCGCGGATCGCAATGGTTCCTCCGTCTCCTGAATATCCAGCCAGAATCCGGAGAGATTCCTCATCCGCTCCAGAAAGGGTCTGGCAATGCGGTTGGGAATGATATCAAGGCCGAGGCTCTGGTGATCCGCGATTCCGGGGGCGCACCACTCCGTCACCACGTAATGCTCTTTCTCACCGTTTGCGGCCTCGCGTTGCAAAAAGAAGAGGACCCGGCTCAACCCTGTGCTTTCGCCCATGCGGCGCAGAAGGCTGTGAATGCCGGAAATCAGATCCGGTGCCCGGATGAGTTCGCGTGAGGCTTCCGCGACCAGGTTCATCAGGCGGTCGCGCAAGGTGAGAATGGAATTCGCCTTGGCCAGTTCGTCGGCCTTCAGCCGTGCCGCCTGCTCGCGTTCGCCGGCGACGGCAGCCTGACGGCCGGCCTGTGAAAGTTTGGTGACCTGCATCGCCAGGCCAATTTGCTGCGCCAGCGATTCCGCCAGGACCACCTCGCCGGACGTGAACGGTTGTCCCTGCTTCCGATAGATGCAGAGGGTCGAGGAACGCACACCCCTGCCTCCGATGCCGATGTTCAATTCCAGCTCGAGTCCAATCGAAATGGCCCATCGATCAAACTCGGGGACGGTCGTACCCTTGCGATGGTCCAGAATCACCGTTCCCGGTATTCTCGAATCCAAGCCAAGATAATCCGGTGGAACAAAGAACCCGGCTGCCAGCCTGCGGATGAGCGAATACCGCTCCTCATCCAATTGCAATAGCCCTGCCGGCAGAAGGGTTCTGCCTTCCGAGTGCCAGTACCGGAGCCGGACTTCGCCCGACGGAAGATTCTCGTAAATCGCGCAATTCTCTGTTTCAAAAACCTTGCCGATGATCCCCAGCACCACGGGAACAAGTTGATCCAATTCCAGAACCTGGCTCGTCGCATCCACGGTGGCCTGCAGGGCATTATTGGCTTTGGACAATTCCTCCGCCCGCTCCTGCGCCGCCTGCTCCCGCTCACGGGCGATGGCAGCGGTTTTTTCCTTCTGTGACACGCGGATCAGCTCGGTGGCGAGCGCCGCCTGCTGTGCGAGCGCCATCAGCAGCTCACTCTTTTCCGGAGTGAGTCTTACCTCCCGGCGGAAGGCGAATCCGAGAAATCCAACCATCTTTCTGCCCAGAATCATGGGCACCGTCAGGACGGTGCGGCTCCCGAATTGCCGATGCCACTCAATGGTGCCCGGCATGAACAGGTGCCGTTCTGTCTTCAGGTCAAAATTGCGGGGGCCGCCCGCTGCCTCGATCGCCGGCAATGAAGGCGACTCGGAAATCGGCACAGACAGGGGGAATTCACCCATCGGCAGGAGTTGATCTCCCGCGGAATGAGCCACCGTGACGACGTGGCCCTTTTCCTCGTCAATAATGGCAAGGTGCCCGGAATCGGCATCCAATTGTCGACTGGCCTCAATCAGGACGGCGCCTAGAAACGCCTTGTGATCGGGCCGCGAGGTCAGCTGGGAGAGAATGGCCCTCAACGCGACGTTGGCCTTGCCGAGTTCATCCGCCCTCTGTTGCACCGCCTTTTCCCGTTCGCGGGCAATGGCGGCTTCCCGTTCCCGGGTTGCAATCTGGCTCGCTTGCATCGCAAACGTGAGCAGCCGTCCCAATGCTTCAGCCAGCAAAATCTCGGACGGAGAAAAGGCGGCATCCCCACTGCGATGGATGAGAAAGGCTCCACGCATCGTATCACCGACCAGCAGCGGGATGTTGAGCTCCAATTCCCAGCCAACGCCCACCGCGAAGGTGTTGAATTCGGACGGTCGTTTGGCCAGGCGGTGATCCAAAACCACAGTACATGTCCGCCGGGTGGGGTGGACACCCAGATGTTCGACCGGAACCGTGAATCCATCGGCGAGCCGCTTCAGAGTTGAATACCGGGCCTCGTCCAGCAACGGCAGCTCCAGCGGTGTGATCACCCGGCCTTGATGATAAACATAGCGGAGGAAGATGAGCTCGTTCTCGTCCACCTCGAAAAAGCTGCAACTGGCCGCACCGAAGGTCTCGGCTGCGACAAGCAGCACATTGGGTACGAAGGACTGCAGCGCGGGCTCGCGGGCGAGTGCCTCGATCGATCCGCGCAGCGCGGCATTCACTTTCTGTAATTCAGCAGCCTGTCCAGTGGCATCTCCGCCCTGGAGATTCGTGTGCCGGGGAGGTCTGGCTGGTTCATCAACTTGAGGCACGCCTGAAGCGTAGCGCCACGGGAGTGACTCCAGCAACAGGCATCTGACTATCCCATTTGGGGGGTGGTTCCTCCCCCAAATGCCCGATTCCAAATCCGCAGCAACGACCGCTAATCTGGAAATAGAAAGCGGATCTGACATGAAACAACCACCCGTCCACCCGGATCCCCCGAAATCGTCTTTCGACGACCGGGAGCAACGAACGGTCGTGGAGGCGGGTGACGTGCAGTGGGACGGTGCCGAAGTCCAGGACGACGGCCATCTCCTCCCCCCGCTCGATGGCTCCGTTTCGGGTGTTGACTCACCGTTTCATTCCCCATTTCGAACACAACCCATCCGACTCAACCCTCTCCCATGAACCCCTATCATTCACTCTACACCGCCGCGGACAGTGCCATCGTTTTCATTGATCACCAGCCGCAGATGCTCTTCGGCGTCGCCAATGCCGACCGGGCCACCTTGATCAACAACGTCACGCTCCTTGCGAAGGTGGCGAAGGAATTCAATGTCCCCGCAGTCCTGACCTCGGTGGAAACCGAGGGCTTCTCGGGGTATGTCTGGCCGCAGTTGCTGGACGTGTTCCCCGGCCAGTCAGTCGTTGAGCGCACCTCCATGAACTCGTGGGACGATGCGGGCTTCCGCAAGGCCATCGAAGCCACCGGACGGAAGAACATTCTGATGACCGGTTTGTGGACGGAAGTGTGCGTCACCTGGCCGACCATCGAAATGCTGGGGGCCGGCTACAACATCTACGTCGTGGAGGACTGCTGCGGGGCGACTTCTCCCGCAGCCCAGGAAGCCGCCCTCTCGCGGATGGTGCAGGCCGGCGCGGTCCGCCTGACGACCATCGCAGCCCTGCTGGAATGGCAGCGCGATTGGAAAAACAAGGAGCACTATTCCGCCCTCATGGGACTCCTCAAAGGTCAGGCCGGTGCCTATGGAATTGGTGTGGAATACGCCTACACCATGGTCCACAAGGCCCCGCAGTCCGCCATCAAACCGCAGGTCGTTGCCAGGGCGGCTCATTGAGCCCGCCGGTCGATATCCATTCCTGATCGGAACACTGCCTCCATCCAAAGACCATGCACCCTGCCTTCGAAATGTTTGATCCTGCCAAAGCCGCGATGGTCCTCATCGACCATCAGGTCGGCACGATGCAACTCGTCAAGAATCTTCCATTGGATCGTGTCAAGCGCTTCAGCCTCGCTCTCGCCAAGACAGCGATCGCCCTCGACATGCCGCTCGTGCTCACGTCCAGCCAGGAGGAGCGCATCCAGGGACCGTTGCTGCCGGAACTCGCCCAGATCGCTCCCAAAGCCTATGAGGCCCGGGTGAAACGGGCGGGCATCGCTGATGCCTGGAGCGATCCCAATTTCCGGGCAGCCATTGAGGCGACCGGTCGCAAGCAACTGGTGATGGCCGGGATCACCACCGACGTGTGCGTCATCTTCCCCACCATCAACGCCGTTCGGGACGGCTACTCCGTCCAGTGCGTTCTCGACGCCAGCGGTTCGCCGTTTGACTTGTCTGAGGAAACCGCCCGCTTGCGGATGCACGACGCCGGCGTGGTGCTGACCACGATGCCCACAATCATCGCCGAATTGGTGAAGGACTGGAGCACCCCTGCCGCCGAGAAGCTTCTGCCGGTCCTCTTTGGCGAAATCCTGCCGCCGGTCCTGCGGTGAGCAATGCATGGGAAAACAATTAGACATTCGTCTTCAATCAATTCGATGGATGATACAATGGCCAGCCTGCGTCAACCCATCCCTACCCCTGAACCGTCTGGTTCATGGCCCCAACTCACGTCCAATTTTGGAGTTCGTCGCTATCCATGAACCAACCACCGCGACGTAGCGCAGGCATTCCTGCCTGCTGTATCGCCGACTTTCCAGTCGGCTGCGCCGTGCCACGTCCCGAAGCACTCCGGTTCGCCCCACGGCCCGGCAGGCCTGGAGGCCCGCGATACGGCAGGTTTGGAAACCTGCGCTACGTCGCGCGGTCGCCGGTCTGCACACCAGGTTCATCGTCTCGATTCACGTCCGATTTTGGAGGTCTTCCCTAACTGCGACCGCGCGGTGTTCAACAGGTTCCGTGATGGAATCGGTTAAACCAATGGAGACCATGATGTCATCGAATCAAACCAAATCCCTGAAAGAACCGTCGAGGGCGGCTTCCGTTGATGTGCTGATCATCGGCGCGGGACCAGTTGGCCTCACCCTCGCGAACGAACTGGTCCGGCGGGGCGTCCGAACGCGGATCATCGAAAAACAATCGTCGATCCGCGAGGTCAGCAAGGCGCTGATCCTTCATGTGCGCACGCAGGAGGCGCTGAACAGGGTGGGCATCATGACGGCGGCTGTCGCGGAGGCCAGGGCGATGCGCGAGGTGGTGGTGCACGGTTATGGCAAGCATATCGGAAGCTGGCATCTGGACGGCATCGAGAGTCCGTTCCCGCATCCGTTGATCATTGGCCAGAACAGGACGCAACACCTCTTGAACGACGCCTTGAGGCGGCGCGGGGTCGAGGTTGAATGGAACACCGAGGCGTTGGAGGTGACCCTGGACGACCAGGGTGCAACCGTGGAAATCCGGCACTCCGAACCGGGCTCCATGCAGGTCAGCGGGGAAACCGTTCGCGCGGATTATGTCATTGGCTGTGAAGGTTCCAAAAGTCTCGTGCGGAAGACGCTTGGCCTCACCTTTGAAGGCGAACGGTACAGTGGTGAGCAGTTCATCCAGGCCGATTGCAAGCTGGCGTGGAATCTGCCCAACGGACGGTCCTATTTGTTCCTCACCACGGACGGATACATGATGGCCATCGAGATGCCGAATGGCTTCGTGCGGATTTTCATCTCGATTCCGGATGCGGCCGGCACGACGCACCAGACGGTGGGGCAGTTGGAGGCCGAGAATAGCCTGGGCGCTGCGGAGGATATTTCTGCCGAGCCAACGCTCGACGAAATCAAAAGTCACTTCGAGCGGCTGAGCGGAATGAAGGTGACCCTATCCGACCCGGTATGGCTGGCCCGCTATCGGACCTCGCACCGCTATGCGAATCAATTCAGCGGGGGCCGGGCATTTGTTGCGGGTGATTCCGGGCATGTTCATGTGCCGATTGGCGGACAAGGCATGAACACAGGTATCCAGGATGCCTTCAACCTCGGTTGGAAACTGGCGGGAGTGATTCAAGGCGAATACCCTCCGTCGTTGTTGGAGACCTATAATCAGGAACGCCACCCCGTCGCCGAAGGGCTGATTAAGGGCACGGACCTCGCCTATAAAGGCATTCTCCATCCTGGTGAGATCAAGCAGCGTGCCGTGCGGCTTTTGGGCCCGTTTGTCGTGCGGACGGACACCGCGCAGACCTTCATGCGCAACACGCTGGAAGAACTGACCATTGCCTATCCACACTCCGCGTTGACAGAAGATCACGGCGGCGGCGGTCCCAGGGCGGGTGAGCGTTGTCCCGACGCCCATCTGGTCCGGCACGGCGATCAACGCACCGTCCGGATTAGCGAACTATTGCAGGATGCAGAATGGACGCTGCTGCTCTTCACCGGTACGCACCTGAATGCATGGGCTGAGGTGTTGGCCACGGGCACTGAACTCGTCGCCCGGTTGAGCGGACGGCCTGTCGCGGTCCATCTGGTTGTGCCCACGGCCTCGGTTGCGGCGGACGCTCCTGCTGGAGTCTCAATACTGATCGACGCGCTTGAAGAGGCCCATACGAAATTCGCGGTCACGACCCCGACCGTCCATCTGATTCGCCCCGACAATCATGTCGGATTCCGCGGCCGTCTCCAGGCCGGTGCGGAGCTCAAGGCCTATATCGAGCGCGTTTTCAGGCCGCGCGGCTGAATCTCTTCCAAGCAACACCCAGCTCAATGGTCATGCCGAAACCCACAAATCCTCATTCAGAGATGCCGATCATCCTGCTCCTCGCTGTGTCGTGCATCCTCGCCGGTTGCAGGCCGCCCGCAGGAGGTGCGCCGCCCGCATCCCCCCCACCGCAGGTGACGGTGGTCGCCGCAATCGAGAAGGAAGTGGTGGAATGGGACGAATACACCGGTCGACTGGATGCCAGGGAGAGTGTCGAGATCCGGGCCCGGGTCAGCGGATATTTGGACAAGGTCCATTTCGAAGAAGGCAAACTGGTCAAGGCGGGCGATCTGCTGTTCACGATCGACCGGCGTCCGTACCAGGCGGATTTCGACGCTCTGCTGGCCGACAAGGATCAATCCCAAATCAAGGCGGACCTGGCGCAATCCGATGCCGACCGGGCTCGAAAGCTGATTGAAACCCATGCCATTTCGCAGGAGGACTTCGATACCCGGGTCAAGACCGCTGCACAGGCACGGAGCGCGGTCAACGGTGCCGAGGCACGAGTGGCCAGTGCCCGATTGAATCTGGAGTTCACCGAGGTGCGCTCACCCATTTCGGGCCGTGTCAGCCGGGCGCTGGTGACCCCGGGCAACCTCATCGTGGGCGGGACGGCCGGAACGACTCTTCTGACCACGGTCGTTTCCCAGGACCCAATCTATGCCTACGTGGCGGTCGACGAGCGGGCTTCGCTGAAATATCGAAGACTGGCAGCGACGGGAGAACGCGCGAGTGCGATCACGTCGCGCATCCCGTGCGAACTGGCGCTGGGTGATGAACAGGGTTTTCCTCATCCGGGAGAAATCGACTTTGTAGAAAACCGCATCAATGCCAGCAGCGGTACGGTGATGGCACGTGGAGTCTTTACCAACGCCGGAGGATTGATGTCACCGGGCATGTTTGTTCGATTGCGGGTACCCGGCAGCGGCAGATTCAAGGCGGTCTTGATTCCGGGCAGGGCCCTTGCTGCCGATCAGGCCCTTCGGTTCGTCTATGTGGTGGGTGCCGATTCCACCGCCCAGATGCGGCCGGTCAAACTGGGTGCGGAGATTGACGGGTTGAGGGTGGTCACGGAGGGGCTGAAAGCCGGGGAGAATGTGATCACCGAAGGCATCATCAACGTCCGGCCGGGCGCACCAGTGAAGCCGGCTGCACCAACGTCATCCACCGCTCCCAAGGTCACGCCGTGAATTTCCCCCAATTCTTCATCCGACGGCCGATCTTTGCCGCCGTCCTGTCGATCATCACCGTTCTTCTGGGGCTCCTGGCGTTGCAACAATTGCCCGTGGCGCAGTATCCCGAGGTGGTGCCGCCCACCGTGGTGGTCCGGGCAGCCTATCCCGGCGCCAGCCCGAAGGTTCTCAGCGAAACCGTCGCCACGCCGATTGAACAGGAGGTCAACGGAGTTGAGGACATGCTGTACATGAGCAGCGTGAGCACCGCCGATGGGGTGATGTCCCTGACGATCACCTTCCGGTTGGGCACGGACTTGAACAAGGCGCAGGTGCTGGTGCAGAACCGGGTGAATCTGGCGTCACCCAAACTGCCAGAAGAGGTGCGCCGCCTGGGCGTGACGGTCACAAAGAAATCCTCCGACCTGACCATGGTCGTGCATTTGCTATCGCCCGACGACTCTCATGACGAACTCTACGTGGGCAACTACGCCTTCCTCCAGATCAAGGATCAGCTGGCCCGTGTCCCGGGTGTGGGTGATGTCACGGTATTCGGGGCGCGGGACTATTCCATGCGCCTCTGGCTTGAGCCCGACAAACTCACGGCGCTGGGCCTGACGGCGGCAGATGTCGTGGGGGCCGTCCGTGAGCAGAACATCCAGGCGGCGGCGGGCGTCATCGGGCAGCCGCCCCTCACCACGGGTCCGATCGACTTCCAACTCACGGTGAATACGCAGGGTCGGCTGCTCGACGAGGAGCAGTTCTCCAATATCATCGTCAAACAGGGGGCCCAGGGCGAAATCACGCGGGTTCGGGATGTTGCGCGGGTTGAACTGGCAGCCCGGGACTACTCCCTCGCATCCCGCTTGAGCGGCAAAGCGGCGGCGGCGTTGGTGATCTTTCAGCTTCCCGGGTCGAATGCGATCGAGACGTCGCGCCTGGTCCGGGAGCGGATGGAGCAACTCAAGCGTGACCTCCCATTTCCGAACGGGGTCGACTTCAAGATTGTCTATGACACGACGGTCTTCGCCAGCGAGTCGATCGATGCGGTGATTCACACCCTTTTCGAGGCGGTGTTGCTCGTGGTGCTGGTGGTGTTGCTGTTTCTCCAAACCTGGCGGGCGTCCATCATCCCCCTGCTGGCGGTCCCGGTGTCCTTGATTGGCACCCTGGCCGTCATGCACCTCCTGGGGTTCTCGCTCAACAACCTGTCGCTGTTCGGGCTCGTCCTGGCGATCGGCATCGTGGTGGACGATGCGATCGTCGTCGTCGAAAACGTGGAGCGGAACATGGCCCTCGGTCTCTCGCCCATCGACGCCACGCAAAAGGCGATGCGGGAGGTCAGCGGACCGGTCATCGCGGTCGCCCTGGTTCTGTGTGCGGTCTTTATCCCGACAGCGTTTGTCAGTGGCATCACCGGCCAGTTCTACCGGCAGTTCGCGCTCACCATTGCGGTTTCCACGGCTCTGAGCGCATTCAATTCGTTGACGCTTTCCCCCGCGCTGAGCGCCCTGCTTTTGAAAGGTCATGGCGACAAACCGGATGTCCTGACCCGACTCATCCATGCCACGCTGGGCTGGCTCTTCAAATCGTTCAACCGGGGTTTTGATGCCGCGACGGGTGCCTACGCCGGTATCGTCGCCTGGTGTTGTCGCGGGGCCGCGGTAGCCCTGGCCGTTTACGGGGTCCTGCTGCTGGTGACCGGATATCTGTTTCAACACGTCCCCGCCGGCTTCATTCCCACCCAGGACAAGGGCTACCTTCTCTGTTTCGCGCAATTGCCGGAAGGTGCCAGCCTGGAGAGAACCCAGAAAGTGATCGAGGAGGCGGGACGCCTGGCGCGCGAGGTTCCCGGCGTCAGGGCCACGGTCGAATTTCCAGGATTCAACCCCCTGATTGGTGCCAACCTGCCCAACGCCGGGGCGATGTACATCTCGCTCGAGGAGTTCGCCGACCGAAAAAAGGATCCGACGAAGAGTGCGGACGCCATCATGGGCCGAATTTATGGTAAAGTGGGTGCCATCCGTGATGCCCGGGTCCTGGTCCTGCCCCCTCCACCGGTCAACGGTCTGGGCAACTCGGGAGGTTTCAAGATGATGGTGCAGGACCGGACATCCCTCGGGTTGGAACCGCTGGCTGGAACCGCCTTCCGGATGATGCTGGATGGCCTTCAAACGCCAGGATTGGCCACCGCCTTCACCACCTTCACGACCCGGGTTCCCCAGCTGCAAATCGACGTGGATCGAACCAAGGCCAAAAGCATGGGAGTCGCGTTGAGCGATGTCTATGACACCCTGCAAATCTGCCTCGGCAGTTTGTACGTCAACGATTTCAACCGGTTCGGTCGCACCTATCAGGTGACCGCCCAAGCCGACGGCCCGTTTCGTGCGAGGCCCGAGGACATTCGCAAGCTGCGCTGCCGCAATAGCGCGGGAGAGATGATCCCCCTCGGCACACTGCTGACGATTCATGAGACGACCGGTCCGGATGCCGTCACACGGTACAATATGTTTCCGGCGGCCGACCTCAACGGCATTCCCCTTCCCGGGACCAGCAGTGGGCAGGCCATTGAGATCGCGAAAGGACTGTTTGCCAAGGAGGCGTTGCCGGGAATGGGTTACGAGTGGACCGAGCTCACCCTTCAGGAACAACTGGCCGGGAACACCCTGATCTACATTTTCCCGCTGTGCGTTCTCCTTGTCTTTCTGACCCTCGCAGCACAGTACGAAAGCTGGAGCCTTCCCGTGGCGATTATCTTGATCGTTCCCATGTGTCTCCTGAGTGCGCTCGCCGGTGTCTGGTGGAATCGGATGGACAACAACATCTTTACCCAGATTGGGCTGATCGTTCTGGTAGGGCTCTCCGCCAAGAACGCCATCCTGATTGTTGAATTTGCACGCCAGCTGGAACGGGAAGGCAAGGGGATCCTGGAGGCCGCCGTTGAAGCCTGTCGCCTGCGATTACGCCCCATCCTGATGACCAGCTTCGCCTTCATTCTGGGCGTTCTGCCACTGGTGCGTGCCATCGGGGCCGGGGCGGAAATGCGCCGGGCCATTGGAACGGCGGTCTTCTACGGCATGATGGGGGTCACCCTTTTCGGCCTCGTACTGACTCCCGTGTTTTATGTCGTCATTCGTGGACTGACCGAACGCCTGGGTCGGCAGACATCCACCATTCCCAAGGAAACACCTCTGGTCACATGAAAGACCTTTTCTCAAGCCGCTTTGTTGTCGGTTTCGCAATTTTCTCATTGGCGGGGTGCGCGGTCGGTCCGAACTACCAGGCTCCACAGGATCCGATACCCGCACAGTTTCAATCCGCGGCGGCGGGAACCTCTGCAACGGCAACGGACGACACCTCCTTGCAGACGTGGTGGGCTCGTTTCAACAATGAGCAACTCAATCAGCTGGTGGGCCTTGCCATAACGAACAACCGGGATGTCAGGGCCGCCATCGCCTCCATTCGCGCAGCGCGCGCCGAGCACCGTGTGACCTATTACGATTTTGCGCCAATCGTGACGGCCCAGGGTGCCTACAATCGGGTTCGTACGACCCAGGGGAGCGTGCCTCCCGGCGGGGCCCGAAACTACGATGTGTATGACACTGGCTTCGATGCCACCTGGGAGTTGGATGTCTTCGGTCGTGTCCGGCGCAACGTGGAGGCGACCCGGGCCGACCTTGCTTCGGTGGAGGCCGTCCGGGATGATTTGCTGGTGTCGGTCACCGCCGAGACAGCTCGCGCCTACCTGGAGCTGCGCGGTCTGATGAACGAACTCCGCGTCGCCCGGCGCAACGCCGAGAACCAGAAGGCGACTCTCGAGCTCACCGTAAAACTCCTGGAAGGTGGCCGGGGAACCGATTTGGATGTGGCGCGCGCCCAGGCCCAGTTCGACACCACCCGTGCCGGTATTCCGCAGCTGGAGGGAGCGATCAGCCGGGACGAACATCGGCTGGCCGTGTTGACGGGGCGTGTGCCCGAAGGTCTCACCCAGCAAGTCGCCATTGACTCATCGATCGCCGAATTGCCATCGGTCTCCCTGGGGGATCCCGCCGCCCTGTTGCGTCGTCGCCCCGATATCCGCGCGGCCGAACGTCGTCTGGCAGCGGCCACCGCTCGCATCGGCGTGGCAACAGCCGATCTTTTTCCGCGTTTCACCGTGGGGGGAAGCCTCGGACTGAGCGCCTCGACTCCCGGTGGCCTGGGGCGGGAAGGTGCGCAGCACTTCAGCCTCGGCCCGAATATCAGCTGGGCCTTCCTCGACAGTCCCCGCAGGTATCAGCTGGTGAAAGCGGCGGGCGCGCGTGCGGAATCGCAAATCGAAACCTATCGGCAGACGGTATTGCTCGCGCTGGAGGACACAGAGAATGCCCTGACGAATTATGGGCGGGAAAAGGAACGCCGGGACCTGCTGGCGAATGCGGTGAAAGCCAGCGATCGCGCCGCCGCCCTGGCCCGACAGAGGTTTGAACAGGGCACGGCCAACTTTCTCGAAGTTCTCGATGCCGAGCGCGTGAAGTTGCAGGCGGAAGCCGCGTTGGCGTCAAGCCAGACCCAGACCGCCACGGACCTGATCGCCCTGTTCAAGTCACTCGGGGGCGGATGGAAACCCCAGGAATCCCATGACCGTTGACCCTGCCGTCATTCTGACCCGAATTTTCGGGCATCAACCGTTGGTGCCGCCGCTGGTCGCAGCACAGGTATTGCATACGTGCACCGGTGCGCTTCTGGTCATCTACCATGGAATCCACAAGCTGGCGGAAGGCATCGAATGGCGTCGGGGCCGCCGAACCGAGTGGCCATTTGTCGTGGAGATCCAGGCGGCCGGATTTCCTTTTCCCGTGATCAATGCGGGATTCGCCACCGCGGCCCAGCTCGTGGGCGGCATGCTCCTGGTTTTTGGACTGGGGACACGGCCCGCTGCCCTTCTGGTCGCCGGCACGTTGTTGGGAGCCGTCTACACCAACGTCGTTCTGAAAAAATCGAATCAGATGGCGCTCCTCTATTTGCTGCTGGTGACCT
>CAIPFS010000381.1 GCA_903864375.1 uncultured Verrucomicrobiota bacterium | reverse complement strand
GCCCTGTTGGCATTGCTTGCGTTTGCCGTGGTTCCAACACCGCTCAAACCAGTCTGTCTCTTTTTGAACGGCCTTCCATTGGGATTAGTTTATGGATTGGTTCTGGGATTTCTGGAAGGACGTCGACTGACCGAGGCCTTTGTCGCCGGGCTCTGCGCCAGCTTCATTCTGGCTGACGGGCTGACCAAGTCGATTGGCGCCAACCTTCTCCAGCGAGGAGTTCCGGAGACCTGGATGCCGTTTGTCAGCGGACTCATCTTTCTGATGCCTCTGATCGGTTTTGTTCTGATGCTCCAGAAAATCCCGCCTCCGTCGATTGCGGACGTCGTTGCCAGGAACGAGCGGACACCGATGCGCTTGCGGGATCGAAGGGCGTTTTTCCTTCGACACGCACCGGGGTTATCCGGGTTGCTGTTGATGTATCTGCTGGTCACTGTACTTCGGAGTTTCAGGGCAGATTTTGCCCCGGAGCTTTGGGCGGGATTGGGGATGCCTTCCACGCCGACCGTGTTCACCCGCTCCGAGCTGTGGGTTGCCCTTGGAGTTCTGGTGTTGCATGCGTCCCTCGTGGGAATCACCCACAATCGGCGGGCGTTCCTTGTTGGCATCGGCTTATCGTTGATGGGAATGGCAACGCTCGCCACAGCCTTGACGCTCATCGCCGGGGGTTGGATTGCGCCATTTCCTTTTATGGTGCTGACGGGAATCGGGCTTTATCTTCCTTACGTTGCGGCGCACACGACGTTGTTTGAACGAATGATGGCGATGACCCGGGATCGGGGAAATATTGGATTCCTCATGTACCTGGCCGACGCCACGGGATATTTGGGCTATGCCGGGGTGATGGTCGTGCGCCAGTTTGGGAATATCCACGGCGACGTTGTGCCCTGGTTTGTCAACATCGGCTGGGTTGTGGCCCTCGGTTCGATAGCAGGCCTTCTCGGGAGCCTGTTGTTTTACCTCCGACGGCGATGACGGACTAGGCCTTGGCGATTGGAAACGGGAGATGAAAATCCACTCGCGTTTCATTTCGTTCGAGCGGTAAATGACGAAGGTATGGCTTTGATAGAAGCCCTGGTGTCCTTGCTCCACCGGAATCCGGTGAAGGAATACGCGGGGTTGACATTGCAGGTTCCTACCTCGACCGCTGACGGACCGTCAACTTTATGATTCCCATTTTCATTGGTCTTTTGATTGGAGCGATTGCTGCCGTAATGACCACCTTGCTTGTCGGCGTGTACACCATTGGGCCGACTCAACGGGGTGTCCTCACGACCTTTGGCCGAGCCGATCGGCTCGAAGGATCCACCGGTGACGACCCGCATTTGGGCGGCCTTCTGACCGACGAAGAAAAAAAACGGTACAACTATCCCAATATTCGCGTGATTCCGCCGGGCGGCCCTTATTTCAAATGGCCATGGCAGCGGCTTTATCGGGTGGACATGACCATTCAGGCGGTCGATATCACCTGGGATCCTGAAATTCAGCAGTCATTCATTGAGGCCGTGACCAAGGACAACCTGACAGTGTTGATCTCGGGTCAAATCCGTTGGAAACCGTCCGAGCGGAATCTCTATGCCTATCTGTTCGGGGTAGCCCATCCAGCCGCGCATGTGGTGGGTTACTTCATTTCGACCCTTCGGGATCGGGTGGCGACCTTCCATGGCGAACGAGGAGAGGGAGCGGTCGAAGGGGTTTCCATTAATGACCTGCGACGAAATCTGTCGCTGATCAACCGGCACATGGAGGATGCCTGCCGGAAGACGTCGCCCGATACGGCATCGAGTTTGACGCAGCATTGATCACGAATATCGATCCTCCTTCTGACGTGGATGAAGCCCTGGCCTCGATCAACACCACTCAAAACCAGGTGGCCGCAGCCATCAGTCAGTCGCGAGCCGACGCCGAACAGAAGCTCAAAATGGCGGAACAAGCCGTCCAGATTGCGCAGAACCGGGCTGAAGCCGAGGCCGCACCGTTGCTGGAATTGGGCAAGACCCTGGGTGCCATGCATGCCCAGGGAGGCAGGCCCGCTTTGGACAGCTATCTGCGGAACGCCGGATTGCCCCTCCGCGAACGAGCGGCTGAAACCGTCCTTAAAATCTGATTTCACCACGACTTGAACCGCTGATCGTCAAATCACCATGAATTTTATCGCTGCAGTTATCGGTGGCTTTTTCGGACTGTTGTTTGTGGCCGGCCTTCTGGTCTCGTTCGGCCAGCTCTTTCAGCTCTGGCGGGTCGTCCCTGAACGAACTGTCATCGTCTATACGTTTTTTGGGAAAGTCGTGGGGCAGGTGGACCAGCCGGGGCTTTTTCTGCCTCTGTTTCAGTTTGGTCCCAAGGCTCTCCTGTTTCCTCTGTTCGGCAAGACCTACACGGTTCCCACGCTCCTGCATCAGTCCTATCTGCGAAACCAGTTGGTCAATTCCGAGGAAGGTGCTCCGATGGGTGTGGGAGTCTGGTTTGAAATGTATGTCAATGACCCGGCGGCCTATCTGTTTCGGAACTCCGATCCCATGGGGTCGCTCAAGGCCAATGTGGCCACGGCGGTGGTCAAGCAGCTTTCCAACCTCAAGCTCGACGTGCTGCTGGAGGACCGGGACGCCTTGTCTCGAAAGGTTCGCGAGGAGGTCTCTCCCACATCGACGCAGTGGGGATTTGCCCTGGGTTCGACCTACATCCGCAAGGTGGCATTCCGCGACAAGGGCATGATCAACGAGATTCAGCGCAAGGTGGTCAACCGTCTGCGCCAGGTGACCGCGGCCATGAAGCAGGCGGGCGAGAATACCGTGGCTATCATCCATTCCGAGGCTGACAAACAGGCGTCACAACGCCTTGGGCAAGCGCAAGCCGTCCGTCCCGAGGTGGTGGGACAGGCATTGGCTGAAATCCAGCGTGAACCGGAGGTGGCAGAGGCCCTTTTCCGGTTGCTTGAAATTTCTGCGACGCTCAAGAGCTCCGGAAAGGTCGTTCTGGCGGAATCGATCGGATCGGGCTTGATTCTCAGCCTTCCGTCCGGCGGGGCGGCAGTTTCCGCTGTCCGACCGGTAGTTTAGTCAGATGTCCGATACCACTGGATAACATCGGGACTGGTAGTGGAATCCGGTCGATAATCCGCCGGTATTATCCTCACCGGACGGTAGATATCTTCATTCTTTCTCCGGTTGCACGAATCGCCAAAGCGCCCAGGCCTTCAATCGCTCCATCAACGGACGATGCTCGGGGATCTCCCGTCCGCCCGATCCCAGCAGGCGCAGAGACGCGATGCGGAGCAGTTCACGCAGAGTGCCCGTCACGCCCAGCCAGGCGACGGGCAGCCCATGACGTGCCGCCAGTTGGAAGGTGATCAGCGCAAAGATGAAATCCCGACGACGGCCGCCGCGTTGGTATCGAAAGGGGAAATTGAGCCGACGACAAACATGACCGGCATGGACCTGCGCCACCGCCCAGGCTCCGTCCTCCATCGTCGGAATGGATTCATCGAATGGAATCTTCTCCCAGAGTTTCCGGCGAAGCATCCCCATGCTGTTCGAATAAATGGAGCCGAACTTCAAACCCTTCGCCTGGAGTTCCTGCCAGTCGATGGCGTCGCTGAAAAAGGGGTCCGTATCCCACTTTCCGCTGGCACAAGCGGTTCGGGGATCGTTGAAGGAATCGATTAATTCCTCCATGGCCGTGTCGGATTCGAAAACCGTGTGTGAACTGAGCACCAGAACCAGGTCTGTATCGCAGTGGCCCAAGGCAAAGTTGAGAACCTGGGGATGATGATAGGCGGCAGTCCACTCCACCACCCGGGCACCTGCGGCCCGCAAAAGCTCGGGTGAACCGTCCGTGCTGGCGTTGTTGACTCCAAGAATCAGGTTCGGCGGAACGGTCTGCCGGCGGAGGGCGGCGAGAACTTCCGGCAGCGTCGCCGCCGAATTCTTGAAACGAACGACCACCCCGACTGTTGGCCGATGGGGAGATGGGGAGGTCAAATGGGGAGGCATGGGATCTGCAACGATGACGCTTGAGGTAACCGCGAACCGAGACCGGTGAAAAGGTGGATTTCATCGAACTCATTCCAAGCGGTTCAACAAATGACCTGTCCCTCTGTTGCAAGTAACTTTCAGACGGCAGGTAGTGATTGCTTTTGAGACTCATCTGCAACAGCGTCTTCTTGCATCTGCATGATCAATGTTTTTCATCCTGCCGATTTTGACTTCGAGCCTGCCGCCCGGTTGCAACGTCTGGGTCTGCTTCATCGGGTGTTTGAGGACGTCGAGGTGATTGAGTTGACGGCGGCCACGTGTGATTTGGTGTACCTGGTCCCGTTGGAGGTCATGGATGACCCGATTTGGTCGCGGTTACGGGTCCGCTTTGCCCGGGCGAACCGTCCCTACGTGGTCTGGATGGAAAAGGTCGAAACCCGGGATGTGGCACGCGGCATGCGTGACGGGGCGATTGATGTCGTTTCGACGTACGATTCTGATGAGCGCTGGAGGGAAGCGGTGAGCCGGGTCACGGAGCACCAGTCCGTCTGGCTGCAATTGTATGGGGGCCGCCCCCTGAGCGCGGACGATGTGCTGATTGGGAAGTCGGCGGCCATTCAGCGTCTTCAACAGACGATCGATCGCCTTGGACCGACCGACGTGTGCGTCCTGATCAATGGCGAGTCGGGTGTGGGCAAGGAACGGGTGGCCTCGGCCTTGCACAAAGCAGGGCGGGGTGGAGGTTTCATTGCATTGAACTGCGCAGCGATTCCCAAGGACCTGCTGGAGGCGGAATTGTTTGGAGTGGAGAAGGGGGCCTTTACCGGAGCTCACAAAGCGCGCCAGGGACTGGTGGAACAGGCCCACGGGGGCACGCTGTTCCTTGATGAAATTGGCGAAATGGAGATTGGCGTCCAGCCGAAGCTTCTTCGCTTTCTGGAAACCCGTAAAGCCCGGCGGGTCGGGGGCGAAGGCGAGTACAAGGTCAACGTTCGTGTGGTTTCTGCGACCAACAGAAATCTGGATACCGAGATTGCCGAGAGTCGATTCCGGGCGGATCTCTACTACCGGCTGGCCGAGATTATTCTACAGGTGCCGCCCTTGAGATCGCGGCCAGACGACATTGCCGAGCTGGCCATCGCCTTTTTGAAAAAGGCAAATGAGCGGTTTGGAAAGAATTTTGAGACCATCGAGCCGGCCTTGATCACCCGGTTTCACGGTTATAGCTGGCCGGGTAATGTCCGGGAATTAAAGAGCACGATTGACCGCATGGTCCTGCTGTTTGATGGACCGGTACTCCGGGCTCCCTGGTGGGACCAGCCGGAAGAACCGAGCCGCAGGCTTTCCGTCGAGGAGGCGGCAAGCTCCAAAGTGCTGGCACCGGTTTTGCCCGAACCGTCCCACCAGCCCGGTGTCCCGGCCGGTCTTGCCAATCCCGCCACGCTGATTCCGAATGGCAAACAACGTATTGCCCTTGCACGCAAGCTGCTGGCTGAAAGTGACAACAACTACAGCTGGGTCGCCGGACAATTGGGCATCAACGCCTCAACCCTCTGGCGTTGGCGTAAAGCGGGAAAGCTCGACTGAGATCCCCTTGGGATATCCGTCATGATCAAGGAAATAATAAAACTCATCTACGTGGTGTTGCTTTATGTGGCAATTGCCCCGGCGTTGGGTTTGTTTTTTTCCAAAAATCGCACCGCGGAGCGAATCGCGCTTGCGATCATGGTTTCCATGCCCTCCTGGATACCTGGCAAGCTGACTCTGATGATTAATTCGGTCGAATTATATCGCGGACACACCAAGGGATTCGAATTTTCCAATATTGTTGCCGTAGGCATTGCCCTGACGATGGCGGCCTATTTTCGCAAGGAGCCTGGAGTCCGTCTGTCCCCGCCTGGCCTTCGATTTTATCTACTTTATTGTGCGGTCAGCAGCATCTCCATCCTGGCGGCCCCCAATAAGCTGTACGTCTTGATGGCCATCTGGAAGTTCACCACTGCGGTGATGATCTTTGTCGGTGCCTTCCACGCGTTCCGGGACTCCACCGACCTGAAATGGGTCATGCGGTCGCTGTCGATCACCCTGATTGTTCAGACCCTGGTTTGCCTGAAGTTGCGCTACCTGGAAGGGCGCTGGCAGGTGCATGGATGGTTTGAACACCAAAATCCGATGGCCATATGGGCTTATTTATGTGCCCTGCCCATCCTTGCAGCCTCCTTCTGCCGTCAGGTGTCGCAGGGAGACATGGTGCTTTTCCTGGGGGCCACCGGAGCCACGGCACTGATGATCCTGTTGTCGGTCTCGCGGGGCGGACTGGGAGCGCTGTGCATTGGAGCAGTGGCCGTCACCGGGCTGGCCTATCTCCGGGGACCGTCCCTTCGGAAGGTCACCATCACTGGAATGGGGGCCTGCGCGGCCGTTGCGGCAGGGATGCTGGCCCTTGACTCCATCATGGCCCGGGTGGAAGAGGCTGGATCGCATGAAGGCATGGAAGACCTTCGCCCGGTGCTGAACCGGATGTCGAAGCACATGCTGCAGGATTCACCCATTGGCATTGGGTGGAACAATTTCGGAGTAATGAACAGCCTCCCGTACGATCGGTATTGCCAGGTGTTGATGGATTGGGATGAGAGCCGTGGATTCCGGATCATCGACGAGCTTTACTTCGCCTGTCCACTGACCGAGAGCCTTTACTGGTTGCTCCTGTCGGAGACCGGCTATGGAGGGTTTATCACCTATGCCTTCTTCGAGGCGTTGACGCTCTGGTGGGCCTTTCGGGGGTTGTTGTATTATTGGAAGGCGCCGCTGGGGTATTTCCTGGGCGGTGTTGTGGTGGCGCTCTGTCTGACCTATGGCCACGGGTTGGTGGAGCGGGTCCTCAGCCAGACGAAGAATCTTTCGGCGTGGCTTATTTTTTGTGGCTTTGTGGCCCGGGTGCAATACGTCCGCCAACGGGGCCTTCCCACTTCATTTGATTTGCCGCGTGCCAAACGCGGCGTCCTGGCCTGAACTACCTCCCGCCATGTCCCAATCCCACGATCGTAAACTCCACCATGGTCCCTCATCGACCGGGCGTCCGCGCGTCCTGGTGGTGGCCGAATCGGCGAACCCGGTGCTCACGAGTGTGTCACTGATCGGTTGGAGTTTCAGTCGCGCCTTGTCCGAGGTGGCGGATGTCCATCTTGCCGCCGAAATCCGAAATGAGAAGGACATCCGGGCGGCCGGGTTGGGGACCATGGAATTCACCCCGATCAACAACCGCCGCTGGCAGGGTATGGCCTGGAATGTCTCCAAGGTGCTGCGCGGGGGAACCGCACTCGGGTGGAGCACGTATTCGGCGCTCGCGACGCTGGCCTACCCGGCTTTTGAGCGCCGGGTCTGGCGTGAATTTGGTCCGCGCATCCAGGCGGGTGAATTCGATGTCGTGCATCGCATTGTCCCCAACGCACCCGTTACGCCAAGCCTCCTCGCCACCCGGTGCGCCCGGGCGGGAGCCCGCTTTGTTTTGGGTCCCTTGAACGGTGGGGTTCCCTGGCCGAAAGAGTTTGCTCATTTGCAACGCGCCGAGCGGGAGTGGTTGGGACGGTTTCGGAATCTCCATCGGGTGCTCCCGGGATTCCATTCCACACGGCGGGATTCCGCCGCCCTGTTGATTGGGGCGCGCATCGCCTGGAAGGAAATGCCGCCGCAATACCATTCCAAGTGCGTTTTTGTTCCGGAAAACGCCATTGACGCCACCAAATTCCCGCGGCGTGAAGCCCGTCCTTTTGTTGAACCGCTCCGGGTGGCGTTTGTGGGGCGGTTGGTGCCTCTCAAGGGTGTGGACATGTTGATCGAAGCCTCCGCCGAACTGGCGCGCGCGGGGCGGTTGCGACTGGACATCATTGGCGATGGACCGGAGATGCCGAAATTGCGGCAGTTGGTGTCGGATTTGGGCATCACCGGGGCCGTCGATTTTCCCGGTTGGGTGAAGCATGATCAACTGGCGGACCGGCTCACGCGCTCACATGTCTTCGGCTTTCCCAGTGTTCGCGAATTCGGCGGTGGCGTCGTCCTGGAGGCGATGGCGCTGGGATTGGTGCCGGTGGTCCTGGATTACGGTGGACCTGCGGAACTGGTCCCGCCCGGTGCTGGATGGTCCCTGCCCATGGGGCCAAGGACGGCGATCATTCAAGGACTGGCCCGCGTCTTTGCCGACTGCCTTTCCGATCCGACCCGCCTCAGCGCCGCGGCGGTGCGGGCGCAGGAGCACGTTTTCCAATACTTCACCTGGGAGGCCAAAGCCCGCCAGATGGTCGAGATCTATGACTGGGTCCGGGGACGCCGGACGGAAAAGCCGGATTGGGGCATCCCCTTCGGTTTTCCGCGATGAACCGGCACGACAGCTCGTCCCCAGCGTGTTTAATAAGAGCAATAAATCGTTATGTACGGAATGGTGAATAAGGCCGTGGAGGAGCTCGTGTGTCTCCATCATGGGGAGGAGGTCTGGGAGAAAATCAAGGAACGTGCCCGTGTGGATGTCGACGTCTTTATTTCCAATGAAGCCTATTCGGATGACATCACCTATCAACTGGTCGGTGCCGCCAGCGAGATTCTTGGGCAACCGACCGACGAGATCTTGATCGCCTTCGGGGAGCATTGGGTTCTACATACCGCCCGGAAGGGTTATGGCGAAATGATGCGGGCCGGCGGGCGCACTCTTCCGGAGTTTTTGGGTAATCTGCCCAATTTTCACAGCCGGGTGGCCATGATTTTCCCCAAGCTGCAGCCACCACGTTTCGAGTGCCGGGATATCACCTCCCAGTCCCTCAGCCTTCACTATTATTCCCATCGTCCGGGACTGGCCTCCTTCGTCATCGGCCTGATGCAGGGACTTGGAAAGATGTTCCAGACCTCCATGACCGTCCGCCTGAGGATTCCGAAAGGGGATGTGTCCGACCATGACGTCTTTGACGTGACGTGGGAAATGCCGTCTGCAACATGAGTCTGGATGCATCCCCGCGGCAACCCTTGGGACTTCCCCCGGAACAGTTTGCCGCCGCCTTTCCCTTTCACGTCGCCGTTGGGCCCGGTCTGGAGGTGCTTCAGGTCGGTTCCAGTCTTGCGAAACTTTGTCCCGATGTCCGTGAAGGGACTGATTTTTCGTCGGCATTTCATTCCCTGCGGCCCCACGGCCATCTGACCTGGCAATGGCTGACCGAGAACCGGCGGTATTTCATTTTGTTGGAACACCGGACCACTCAACTCCAACTACGGGGTCAATTCATGCCACTGCCCGACGGTCAGAGCGCCCTCTTTCTCGGTTCCCCCTGGATTACGGATCCCCAGGAAATCTCGGCCCGCGGACTTAGTTTCGAGGATTTTGCCGTCCATGACCCCGTGGTCGACCTGCTGCAGGTGTTGCAGTCCAGCCAGATTGCGCTGGACGACGCGAGGCGTCTGAATGTCCGACTCACGGGCCAGCGTGCCGAATTACGGGCGGCCAATGACCGGCTCAGAGCCCAGGAATCTGAAGCCCGGATGCTGGCGCTGGTCGCGGCCCG
>CAIPFS010000380.1 GCA_903864375.1 uncultured Verrucomicrobiota bacterium | reverse complement strand
GATACCCCCCGATATCCAATTTTACAATCAGAGTCTCACTCGTCAATTCCGGCAAAGCCTATTTATATTAGAATTCCATCGATCGCAATCAACTGCACCTTCCAAAGAACTGCTTACTTTCCGTCGGGAGGTTTTACCGGGGAGCCCGCTTCCGGTTGCTGCGGAAGCAACGGAGCTTTCCACGCCTCTGGCTGGACACGGGCCGCCAGGACCCGGGCGACATCCGCCATGAAATCGTCGCGGGATCCCATCGGCTGGCAGCCCTTCAACTCGGCAACCACCCTTCCGCTGTTGCCCATCACATCAAAATACAGGGCCAGATAGAGATGGGCGTAGAACCGCTGTTGCCGGGACGACTCCCTGGTTTCGCCTGTCCCCTCGACCGCCGCGAGCACCTTTTCCGGCGTGGATTGACCGGCAAACAAACGATGAATTTCAGCCATCGGAATCCGATCATCACCTTCGATCGGAATGAGGCGAGCCCGGGCCCGTTCGGGGTCCATTTCCTTCGCGGTGCAAAGGAAATGCCAGACGGCGTTCTCGACATCATGGGGATTGACCGTCTGGTGACTTTCAAACTGTTTCCGTCCGTCCGCATAGCGTCCCGCAAAATAGAGGGCAATGCCTCGCTGCCAGTTGTAGGGCGCAAAAGCAGGCTCGACCTCATTGACCAGGTCAAAATCCTTGACCGCCTCCAACACCCGGCCGCTCTTGAACAACTCCTCTCCCCTTCCCTGCAGCAAGACCCGGGACCGGGGTTCCAGCAGGAGGGCGTGCCCCAGGTCGTCAATGGTTGCGTCCCGTTGCCCCAGCAATGAATTCATTTGGGCTCGAAGGTGCCACCACCGGGATTCCTTCGGATCGACGCGAATGACCTCGGAAATCAATGCCATCGCATTGGTGGCATGACCGGCCTTCCATTCCTTGAAGGCCAGTTCGGCCATTTGTCCGGGGTTCACATCATCGGCGGCTGACAGGCGAAAAACCATGAGGCCGGTAAACACCAGCAACTTCCATAGACGCAAGACAGCACAGGGGGCAGGAAACCGCAGCATGGGGAAAAGAGTCGGCCCATCCGGGGACCATGGCAAATCACGCTTTGCCCGCTCCATTGATCCGTTCGATTTGTCCGTTCCCGTTCAGCGATCGATCCATCCCCCACCCAGAACAAGGTCGCCATCATATAAGACGCATGCCTGACCCGGAGTGATCGCACGGGCGGACTGCCGAAGGCGGACCGTGGCCCGCCCTCCTTTCTCCGGTCGCACCACCGCCGCACATCCAGGATGATTGTATCGAATCTTGGCCGTGCATTCGATTTCCTCCGGGGGCTCCTCCCAGGGAATCCAGGAGCAGTTTGACAGGCGACAGGAGTCGGCATTCAGACGAGCCTCGTCGCCCACCACGACCCGGTTGGAGACCGGGTCCAACGCCACCACGTAGAGCGGTTGTTTCGAGGAGACTCCCAGTCCACGGCGCTGACCCACCGTGTAGAACTCAATGCCCTGGTGGACCCCGAGGACCTGCCCCGACTCGTCCACAATCTCGCCCGCATGCCGTCTGACGAGACCGGATTGTTCCAAAAACCGTCCGTAATCGCGACCCGGGACAAAGCAGATTTCCATGCTCTCCTCTTTGTCCGCCGTGCGAAGCTCACAGGATCGGGCAACTTCCCGGGTGTCGGACTTCGTCATTTCACCCAGCGGAAACATCGATCGGGCCAGTTGATCCTGGCGCAGACTGAACAGAAAGTAGCTCTGGTCCTTTCGCTCGTCCCGGCCCCGGCTGAGCAGGAACCTTCCGGAAGCCGATTGACTGATCCGGGCAAAATGGCCGGTGGCAATGTACTCACAGCCGAGCTGGTGCGCCCGATCCAGCAGGACGCCAAATTTCAAATGCTGATTGCACATCACGCACGGGTTGGGAGTGCGACCTGATTTGTATTCGTCGGCAAAGTATTGAATGACCTTCTGCTGAAAAAGACCCGATTCATCCACAAGATAATAGGGAATCCCCAACCGGGCGCAGACGCTCCGGGCATCCATCACCGCCTGGGGACCGCAACACTTGTCCTCGGCCCGATTGACACAATCCTGCGGCCAGAGTTTCAACGTGACACCGACGACTTCGTATCCCTGTTCGAGCAACAGGGCCGCAGCAGCAGAGGAATCCACGCCCCCACTCATCCCCGCCATCACCCGCTTTTTGCGCTCACCGGTCATGTCTTCCAAGAATGGCAGCCTCAACACGGAGGTAAAGGCAACACCCATCTGCACGCTTCCCCCGCAGGCTCTCCCCGGAGCAGAATTGGCCGATGGAACTCGCCTTCGCCTGGTACCCGGCCCTGTTTGCAACCGGTCTGGTTGCCGGTTTTGTTGACGCCATCGCCGGCGGCGGCGGACTCCTGACGGTTCCAGTGCTCTTCGCCACCGGACTTCCCGCGAACGTCGCCCTGGGCACCAACAAGATTCAATCCTCGTGTGGAACGGCCCTTGCCACGGCACAGTACGCCCGTTCCGGACTCATCGACCTCAAGGCCACCGGGAAGGGCATCGTGGCAACGGGGATCGGCGCAGCCCTTGGGACCTATACCGTCGCCCATCTCCAGCCCGATCTCGTCCGCCCACTGGTCCCCGTTCTTCTCTTTGGCATTGCCGGATACACCTGGTTCCGACCCGACCTCGGACGGGTCTCACGCCCCGCCCGCCTGAGCCCGGTGGCCTTTGCCTTGGGCTTCGGCCTTATCCTCGGGTTTTACGACGGATTTTTTGGTCCCGGTACCGGGGCATTTTGGGCTCTGGCGTGCGTCGCCGTTGCCGGACTGGACCTGCTCCGGGCGACGGCCTTCACCAAGGCCATGAACCTGACGAGCAACCTGGTCTCCGCCGCCGTCTTCATCGGATTTGGCGCCGTCGACTGGGGTATCGCCGGGACCATGGCCGGAGGCCAGATTCTTGGCGGAACCCTGGGTGCACGAACCGCCGTTCGGGGTGGTTTTCGATTCATCCGTCCCCTCTTCCTCTGCATGGTGATCCTGCTGGCCGGTCGGACTGCCTGGCAAAGTTGGGTTCGACGATGAATTTCCCCTCCGGCGGAGGTGGAACGGCTGAACCGGGACTTGTGCCCCTGCCGGATTTGACTTCACCCTTTGCCCATGACCTCCCGTCTCTTGCTCCGTGCTCTTCTGGCCCTCTGGTCTGTGGGCGGATTGTGCTCGCACTTCCTGCAGGCCCAGACCCCACCTTCGGTGGCGAACGTCAACCGCTTTGAAATTCCCGCGACGGACGATGGACTACCCGGCCAGGGCCCGATTCGGCGCGCGGAGTGGTTTCGAAACCTCTGGAGGGAACGACGCTCCGAATGGGCGAAACAGGTCGAGCGAGACCAGCATGCGGTGGTTGTTCTGGGAGATTCCATCACCCAGGGCTGGGGGGATGACTTCAGTGCCTGGTTTCCCGGTCTGCACATCGCCAACCGCGGCATCAGCGGAGACACCTCCCGTGGAGTCCTCGTCCGGCTCGAAGAGGATGTGCTGGTCCTGCATCCGCAGGCGATCATCCTCCTGATTGGAACCAATGACCTGGAGGAAAAAGCCCAGCCGGAAACCATTGCGGCGAATCTGAAGCTGATCATTGAGGGCATCCACAAGGCCGATCCCACGGTCCCGATCATCCTCAACGAGGTGTTCCCCAGTTCCGCATCCAAGTCCAGGCCGGCAGACAAAATCAAACAATTGAACCGGTTGTATGCCGGGGTGGTTCGCGGCAATTCCCAGGTCACCTGGATTGAAACCTGGCCGCTCTTCGCCGATGGCAACGGTGACGCCCGCCCTGCTGAATTCCCGGACCTGCTGCATCCAAACCTTGCCGGATATGCCAAATGGGCGGCGGCCCTCCGCCCCATCCTGGCGACCCTGGGAATGATCGAAACCGCCCCCTACGAATTCGTGCCCGAGCCGGGCTTTGTGTCGCTGTTTAATGGCCGGGACCTCTCCGGATGGGGATTCCGGGCCACTCCGGAATCAGACCTGCAATCGGCCAGAAGCTGGAAGAAGAGCGATCCGGGTGCGCCATCGTGGCCCATTGTGACCGAGCCCATTCAATTCGAAGGAACGAATCGAAGTCCCGACGGGCGCTTCATTGCCCTGAATGGCCGGCTGATCGTGGCGACGCCGCCCGAGGGCCGACGAATCCAGCAGATTTCCACGGTGCGCGAGTTTCCCCGGAACTTCATTCTCCGGCTTGAATTCCGGGCAACTCCCAACGCTGACAGCGGTATTTTCGTCCGTGGCCCGCAACTCCAATGCCGGGATTACCCGCTGGCGGGCCCCTATAAGCAGCTCAAGCATTACCGGACAGGCGACTGGAATGAAATCGAAGTCACCGTTCAGGACGGATCAGCCTTTTGCCTTTGCAATGGCGAGGTGATTGAAGCGGCCATGAAGGTACCGGCGACGGGCCCGATCGGGCTCGAAGGGGACCGCGGGCAAATGGAATACCGGCGCATTCGCTTGAAGGAGTTGCCCTGAACGACTTCCAAATGACCGCTATTCGCCCACCCTGGCGACTCCAGCCAACGCCATTGAAGTAAAGTGGTTCTCTGAGCTCTTTGCGCCCTCTGCGGTTGGATCCTTGCTCACTGGCCGAGGGATCAACCTCAGAGGGCACAGAGAAAGAAGGATGCGGTGATGGGGCCGACGGGCACCGGTCCAGTCCGCTGGCCGTCCGAACCACGCCCGCCACGGGTAAGATGCTTCCAAATGACAGCTATTCGCCCACCCTGGCGACTCCAACCAACGCCATTGAAGTAAAGTGGTTCTCTGAGCTCTTTGTGCCCTCTGTGGTTGGACTCT